>NZ_JBFTLQ010000038.1:0-39441 GCF_056396525.1 Cupriavidus sp. 05T41 | reverse complement strand
CGCGGCGGTGTGGCTTCGCGCCGACGCCCCGGCGTGCGCGCCGGCCGCGCCGGCCGCGCCGGCCGCAATACGCGCAGCCCATCGCATCCTGCGCGGCGATCTCCCGCCGGTCCAGGTCGCGCTCGCGCACATCCAGCACGTGATCTGGAGCCTGCGCGGAAACAGCGCAGGCTCAGGCCGCGCTCAGTCCTCGGCCACGAACCCCGTGGCTTCCACGATGGGCTTCCACGCGGCGCGCTCGATCTGGATGCGGTGGCGCGCTTCCTGCCCGGACTTGGGCGCCACTTCCAGCCCCAGCGCTTCGAGCTTGGCGGCGGTGGCGGCATTGCCCGAGGCGGCGATGAACATCTTCTCCACCCTGGCCACCACGTCCGGCTGCGTGCCGGCCGGCAGGAAGGCGCCGTACCAGCTGGTGGCGTACTCGTACTGGCTGAAGCCCTGCTCCTTCATGGTGGGCACTTCCGGCAGCGCCTTGGCGCGGCGCGTGCCGCTCACGCCCAGGAACTGCAGCTTGCCGCCCTTGTACAGCGGCATCATGCTGGCCACCGCATCCCAGCCGATCGACACATTGCCGCTGATCACGTCCACCAGCATCGGCGACGCGCCGCGGTAAGCCGCCGGCGTGATGGCAATCCCGGTGGCCTTGCCCAGCGCCACGGTGCCGAGGTGGCCGGCGCTGCCGATGGTGGCCAGGCCAAGGCTGGCGCCGCCCGGGTTGCGGCGCGCCCATTCCACGTACTCCTTCATGTTCTTGTACGGCTGCTGCGCGCCGGCCGCCACCACGGTGGGCACGTCGGTCAGCACGGCGGCGGGGACGAGGTCCTTGTCGGCGTCGTAGCCGAGCTTCTTGTACGTGAGCGGGAAGATGGTGAACAGCGGCGACGGACCGATGAACACCGTCTTGCCGTCGGGCTTGGCGCGCTTGACGTAATCCAGCGCCAGCCGCGCGGAGGCGCCGGGACGGTTCTCCACGATCACGGTGCCGTGCCCGTCCYGGCGCAATTGCTCGGCATAGAGCCGGGCCAGGCTGTCGGCCGCGCCGCCGGGCGCATAGCCGACGATGATGCGCATCGGCTCGCCCGAATCCGCCGCGGACGCCGGGCGGGGCAGGGCCAGCACGGCAACGGCGCAGGCCGACAGCGCCAGGGTGTGGAGCACGAGTTTGCGGCGGGAGGCTTGGATCATGGCGCGGGCGGGTTGTGTCATTCGGGAGGGGGGAAGGGTACGGCTGGCGCCGGCGGCGGGCCGGCGCGCGGTCATGCCTGCGGCCACTGGCCGAGCAGGCCGTGCGCGGATTCGAACAGCGCGGCGGCGCGCAACAGCCCGGCATCGCCGCGGAACTGCCCGACCAGCTGGAAGCCGATCGGCAGGCCGTCGCTGCCAAAGCCGCAGTGCAGGCTGATGGCGGGGTGGCCGGTCATGTTGAACGGCATGGTCCACGGGAACCAGTGCGCGCGCACGTTCTCATAGGCCTGGCCGTCGATGTCGATGGTGCCGAACAGGTCCTGCCCGATGGGCAGCGCGGTGCGCGTGAGCGTGGGCATGGCGAGGAAATCGCCGCGCGCCAGCAGGGCCTGCACGCGCTGGAACAGCTGCGAGCGGTCGAACATGGCCTGCTGGTACTCCACGCCGCTGACCTGCGCGGCCGATGCCACTTGCCTGAGGAAGGTGGCGCTGAGCTGCTCGCCGTGCTCGGCGGCGATGGCGGCGAAGCGCGCGCGCCAGACCGTATGGTTGATGGCCCRCCAGATCGGTTCCACGTCGAAGCCTTCGCCGGAGAACGCCTCCAGTTCCGCGCCCAGGCCGGCCAGCTTCGCCAGGCTGGCCTCGAACGCGCGCGCCACTTCGGCCGCTACCGGCCGTCCCGGCGGCGCCAGGCAGTAGAGGATGCGCTTGCCGCGYAGGTCGCCCTGCGCCTGCGCCGCGCCCGCGTAGTCGGGCTTGGGCACGCCGATGGACCACGGATCGCAGGCATGCTCGCCGGCCATGGCCTGCATCATCAGGCCGGTGTCGGCCACCGTGCGCGTGGTCGGGGTGACATAGGTCTGGTTGCCAAACAGGTCCTGGGCCTGGCTGTGCGGAATCACGCCGTTGCTCTGCTTGATGCCGACCACGCCGTTGCACGCCGCGGGAATGCGCGTGGAGCCGCCGCCGTCGGTGGCCACCGCCAGCGGGGCGATGCCGCTGGCCACCGCCACCGCCGCGCCGCCGCTGGAGCCGCCGCTGGTGCGCGCGGCGCTCCAGGCGTTGCGGGTGCGGCCGAACAGCGGCGAGTCGGTCAGGCATTTCGAGCCGAACTCGGGCGTGGTGGTCTTGCCGATCAGGATGGCGCCTTGCTCGCGCAGGCGCGCCACCGCGACGGCGTCGGTGTCGGGGATGTTGTCGCGGTAGGGCGCCACGCCGAAGGTGGTGCGCACGCCTCGCGTGTTGACCAGGTCCTTGGCCGTGAAGGGGATGCCGTGCAGCAGGCCCAGCGGCTTGCCGGCCATGACCGCCTGCTCGGCCGCGCGGGCCGCGTCCATGGCCTGGTCGGCGCACAGCGTGATAAAGCAGTTCAGTTCGGGCTGCAGGCGCGCCGCCCGTTCCAGCACCGCTTGCACGAGTTCTACCGGGGAGATCTCCTTGCGCGCGATGCGGCCTTGGAGTTCGGTGGCGGACAAGAAGCAAAGCGCATCGCTCATCGGCGGGCGTCTCCAGATAATGTCTCGGAGCGGATCGAAGGCACCGCCATGGCGCGGCCGCGGTGTGACGGTCGCGCCATTAATCGCGGCATCAATCGGGCGTCAATCGGGCGTCAATCGGGCGTCAATCGGGCGTCAATCGGGCGTCAATCGGGCGTCAATCGCGCCATTGGTTTTTGGATCCAGAATCCATTCTTTGCAGCTATAGTAGACGTGTGTCATGCGCTTGTAAACCGCGCCGACAAACTCCGGAGTTTCACTGCGCCGCGGCGCTCAGAGAGGCAAATGGCAGAAACGTTCGAATGGCAGGGGCGCACGCGCCTGGTGGAAGAGGTGGCACAGGTGCTGCGCCAGCGGATCTACCGGGGCGTCTATCCGCCCGGCAAGGCGCTGCGCCAGGTGGAGATTTCCGAAGACCTCAAGATCAGCCGCACGCCGCTGCGCGAGGCCCTGCGCATGCTGGAGCGCGAAGGCCTGGTCAGCGCCGAGACCGCGCGCGGCGTCACCGTGGTCAGCGCGGACTTCCGGCAGCTGATGGATGCCTACGCCTTGCGGGAGGTCATCGACGGCCTGGCCGCGCGGCTGGCGGCCGCCCGCGCGGGCAAGCTGGCCGGCGCGCCCTTGCGCGCCATCATCGGCACGCAGCGGGGCAGCCTCGCGCCATGGCAGCCCGAGGTCTATACGGCTGCCAACGTGGAGTTCCACACCGCGATCATCGGCCTGGCATCGAACGAGTACCTGGCGCGGCAGGTGCCCATCGTGCATATGACATCGCAGGTGTTCGCGCCCAGGATCGTGTTCGCGCAGGACCGCGCGCTGGCCGCCATCGGGGAACACGAGCAGATCGTGGCCGCCATCGAGAGCGCGGACGGCGACCAGGCGGAGTATCTGGCCAGGCTGCACATCCGTAACTCGATGGCGCGGCTCAAGGTGCTGGCACGGTCCGCCACGGACGAAAGCGCGGCGACGGGGTCCTGACGGCTGCGTTGCCGGGCCCCTGGCGGGAGAGAGCGCTCAGGGCTGCTGGCCTTCCAGCGTCGGCGGGGTATCCTGGCGCAAGGCCGGGTGATGACGGCTGACGCTTCTCGCCCCGATCAGCACTGCCAGCAGGAACGCCAGGATATATGCAGCAAAGGTGATTGCTTCCATGGTTGACCCTCTCCACTCGCCGTTGTTCTGTTTCTTCTGGTGAGCGACAAGTATGCGTAGGGGCGCACATGCCTGGATACCACTCGGCAGTGGGGGATACGGGTCAGATCGTGCGATTTTCTGACCCGTTCGGGGGAAAAATGCGGCTAAAACCGTAAATCTTCGTGTCGGCGGTGTGAGCCGGCAGGGGCGGCGCTCCGCAAGGACCGGCCGCCGCCCCGAGGCCGGCAACCCGGCTTCAGATTGCGCTCTGCTGCACGGCGCCGGTGGCGAAGAAGCGCTGCAGGTTCTCGAACACCAGGTTGGCCATGGCAATGCGGGTTTCATTCGTGCCGCTCGCGATATGCGGCAGCAGCACGACGTTGTCCAGCGCGAACAGCGCCTGGGGGACCTGCGGCTCGTTCTCGAACACGTCCAGCCCCGCCCCGGCGATGCGCTTGTTCACCAGCGCATCCACCAGCGCCGCTTCGTCGACCACGGTGCCGCGCGCGATATTGATCAGGAAGCCCTGCGGGCCGAGCGCCTCGAGCACGCTGGCCGACACCAGGTGGCGGGTTTCCGGGCCACCGGCGGTGGCGATGACGAGGAAGTCCGCCCACTCGGCCAGCGCCGCCAGCGACGGCTCGTGGCGATAAGGCACGTCGCCCGCCGGGCGGCGGCTGTGGTAGCTCACCTCCATGTCGAAGCCCAGCCCGCGCCGCGCGATCACGCGGCCGATGCGCCCCATGCCGATGATGCCCATGCGCTTGCCGCTCACGCGGGTGGTCAGCGGGAACTGGGCCTTGGGCCATTCGCCGCGCCGCACGAAGCGGTCTGCCGCGCTGAAGCCGCGCGCCACGTCCATCAGCAGGCCGAAGGCGGTGTCGGCCACGCAGTCGTTGAGCACGTCCGGCGTATAGCCGACGGCGATGCCGCGCTTGCGGGCAGCGTCCAGGTCGATCTTGTCGAGCCCCACGCCAAAGCTGGAGATGACCTTGAGCGCCGGCATGGCGGCCATCATGGCGTCGTCGGCGCCGATCGCCGCGCGCGTGGTCATGGCGGTGAACTCGCCGCCGCGGGCGGCCAGGAATGCCGCGGGATCGGTCTCGGCCCAGAACGGGTGGACGTCGTAGTGCTCGGCCAGGCTGGCTTCGAGCGCGGCCGGCAGGCGGCCGTGCTGGAGGAGGCGTTGTTTCATGAAGAGAGATCCCTTGTCGTTGATCGGGTTTGATGGGTTGGCGCCACCGTGGTGTCGATATGTTCAGTCTGCGCTGAGCTTGTTGTMCAGGATGATCCTGGCGTAGCGCTTGCGGTCGGTGGCGATCAGCTCGGCGAACTGCGCCGGCGTGCTGCCCACGGGGATGGCGCCCTGGGCGATCAGTTGCTCGCGCACCGCGGGCATGGCCACCACCTGCTTCACGCCGGCGGCGATCTTGTCGACGACCTCGGCGGGCGTGCCGGCCGGTGCCAGCAGCCCGACCCAAGATCCCGATTCGGCCCCGCTGATGCCGGTCTCGGCCAGCGTGGGCACGTCCGGCATGGCGGGCGAGCGCACCTTGCTGGTCACCGCCAGCGCACGCAGCTTGCCAGATTTCACATGGCCGGCGGTCTCCAGGATGGAGGCGAACAGCATGTCGACATTGCCCGCCATCAGGTCGCTCATGGCCGCGCCGCCGCCCTTGTAAGGCACGTGCAGCATATCAGTGCCGGTGGCGATCTTGAAGATCTCGGCCGACAAATGCGGCGAGCCGCCGCTGCCCGAGCTGGCGTAGGTGAGCTTGCCGGGCTGCGCCTTGGCCAGTGCCACCAGTTCCTTGGGCGTCTTGGCGGGCAGCTTGGGCGTGACCACGATGGCAAACGGCAGCTCGGCCATCAGGCTGACCGGCACCAGCGCGCCGGGATCGTAGCTCAGTTTCTTGTAGAGCGTGGGGTTGATCGACTGCGTGCCGACATTGCCGGCCACCAGCGTGTAGCCATCCGGCCTGGCCCGCGACACCAGCTCCAGCCCGACGTTGCCGGCCGCGCCGGGGCGGTTGTMCACCAGCACCGGCTGGCCCCACAGTTGCGACAGCCGCAGCGCCACCAGGCGCGTGCCCACGTCGGTGCCGCCACCCGGGGCGAAGGGCAGGATGATGGTGACGGGCTTGGTCGGCCAGGCAGCGCCAGGCTGGGCCTGCGCGGCGGGCACGCAGGCGCTCGCGGCCAGGGCGATCAGCAGCGCGCGGCGGCGCAGCGAGGGGGGTGTGAAGGGGCGCATCTTGTCTCTCCGTCTATGCTTGCTGACAACCGGTCTGACAACCGGTCTGACAACCAGTCGCTGGTTGCGTGAAGGCCGGGCTGGTCCTTACTCGGGCTGGATGCCGGCATCCTTGGCCACCTTGGCCCACTTGCCCATTTCCACCTGCACGAAGCTGCCGAACTGCGCGGGCGTGCCGCCGGCCGGCTCGATGCCTGCGTGCTGCAGGCGCTCGCGCAGGTCGGGCGCGGCCAGGGCCTTGTTGATCTCGGCGTTGAGCTTGTCGATCACCGCCTTTGGCGTGCCGGCCGGGGCGAGCACGCCGCCCCAGGTGCTGGTCTCGTAGCCGGGCAGGCCGGCTTCGGCCATGGTCGGCACCTGCGGCGCGATCGACGAGCGCCTGGCGGTGGTCACCGCGAGCGGGCGCACCTTGCCGGCCTTCACCTGCGGGCCGATCGCGGCCACGGTATCGAACATCAGCGACACGCGCCSGCTGGTCAGGTCCGGATGCGCCAGCGTGCTGCCCTTGTAGGGGATGTGGATCATGTMGATGCCAGCCATGCTCTTGAACAGCTCGCCGGAGAAATGCGGCGCGCCGCCCGAGCCGCTCGACGCGAACGACAGCTTGCCCGGATTGGCCTTGCCATAGGCGATCAGTTCCCTGACCGTCTTCGGCGGCAGCGAGGGCGACACCACCAGCATCAGCGGCACCACGTGGGTCAGCGCCACCGGCTMGAAGCTCTTGAGCGTGTCGAACGGCAGCTTCTTCACCATGCTGGGATTGATGGCGTGGCTGCTGGCCACCAGCGCCAGCATGTAGCCATCGGGCGGGGCCTTGGCGACGAGGTCGGTGCCGATGATGCCGGTGGCGCCGGGCCGGTTGTCCACCACCACCGGCTGACCCCAGTCCTCGGTCATCTTCTGGCCCACCAGGCGCGCCACCAGGTCGATGGCGCCGCCGGGCGAGGCGGGCACGACGATGGTGATGGACTTGGTCGGGAAACTGGTCTCGGCGGCGTGCGCGGCGGCCGTCAGCGCCACTGCCGCGACGGCGCCCGCAAGTGTGCGGAGGATGKGGTGGGGGTGATGCTGCATAGTGTCTCCTGCCGTGTTTTTGTGGCTTGTATGGTGGTGTTGCGGTGACTGCGTTGTTTCCTTTGCGGTGGACAGAGGGCTTGGGCTCGTGCAAGCCCAAGCCCAAGCCCTCTCCCCGGCCCCCCTCCCAGGCGCGGGAGCGGGAAGCAAGCCAGCGGTGCCGCTGCGCCGTGCCGCCGTATCAGTCCGCCGTCGCGCCCGATTTCTTCACCAGCTCGGCCCAGCGCGGGATTTCCTTGCTCATGAACGTGGCCAGCTCGGCCGGGCTGCTGCCCACCACTTCCATGCCGAGCTGCTGCGTCATCCGTTGCTGCACGGCCGGCTGCTTCAGGGCACGCACGACTTCGGCATTCAGCCGCTGCACGATGTCCTTGGGGGTGCCGTGCGGAGCGTAGAGCGCCTGCCATGACACCATCTCGAAGCCAGGCACGCCGGCTTCGGCCATGGTCGGCACACCGGGCGCCAGCGCCGAGCGCTTCGGCGAAGTCACGGCCAGTGCGCGCAGGCGGCCGGCCTTGATCATGGCGTCGCCCGCGGTGAGCTGGTCGAACAGGAAGGGCACCAGGCCCGAGGCCACGTCCTGGATCGCCTGCGGGCTGCCCTTGTACGGCACATGGGTCATCGGCACCTTGATCAGCTCGGAGAACAGTTCCCCGGCCAGGTGCGTGGAGGTGCCCGCGCCGGACGAGGCAAAGCTGAGMTTGCCGGGTTGCTTCCTGGCGTAGGCGATCAGCTCCTGCACGTTCTTCACCGGCAGCTTGGCGTCGACCATCAGTACGTTGGGTACGTAGGCGATCAGGCTGATTGGCTCGAAATCCTTGACCGGATCGTAGGAGAGGTTCTTGTAGAGGCTGGGGTTGATGGCGTGCGTGCTGATGGTGCCGCCGAACAGCGTGTAGCCGTCGGGCTTGGCGCGCGCCACATAGCCCGCACCCACCGCGCCGGCCGCGCCGGGGCGGTTTTCCACCACCACCGGCTGGCCCAGCGCCTTGGAGATTTCCTGGCCGATGGTGCGCGCGACGATATCGGTCGAGCCGCCCGCGGCGAACGGCACGACCCAGGTGATCGGGCGCGAGGGCCATTTGTCCTGCGCTTGCGCGGCGCCGCCGAATGCGCCGAGCGTGCCCAGGGTGGCCAGCGCGCAGGCGGCGCCGGCGCGGCGCAATGCGCTTCGCTTGCTGTGATTCATCGTGTCTCCGTCGTTGGCCGCCTTGCCCCGGCGTGTGCGGGGCGGCGGTCTCTTGCGTTTGTCCGCGCTTGTGTGCGCGGCCGTGGAAGTCCTAGCGGCCGTTCGCCTCGCGCCAGGCGGCGAAGTCCAGCCGGCTTTGCTCCTGCGTCGGCGGATAGAGGCCGATGATGGAGCGGCCCTTGTCGACTTCCTCGGTGACGAAGTCTTCGAACGCGGTCATCTCCACGGCCTCGGCCGCGATCTCGTCGGCCAGGTGGCGCGGGATCACGATCACGCCCTCCGCATCGCCCACCATCACGTCGCCGGGGAACACGGCCACGTCGCCGCAGCCGATCGGGCCGTTGATCTCGATGGCCTGGTGCAGCGTGAGGTTGGTCGGCGCGGACGGGCGGTGGTGGTACGCGGGCATGGCCATGCGAGCGATTTCCGGCGAGTCGCGGAAGCCGCMGTCGGTCACCACGCCGGCCGCGCCGCGCCGCATCAGGCGCGTGATCAGGATCGAGCCGGCCGAGGCCGCACGCGCGTCCTTGCGGCTGTCGATCACCAGCACGGCGTCCGGCGGGCATTGCTCGACGGCCTGGCGCTGCGGATGGGCCGGATCCTGGAACACCGTGATCTGGTTGAGGTCTTCGCGCGCCGGGATGTAGCGCAGCGTGAAGGCCTCKCCKACCATGTTGGCGCCTTCCGGGTTGAGCGGATGCACGTCCTGGATGAACTGGTTGCGCAGGCCGCGCTTGAACAGGGCGGTGCACAGGGTCGCGGTGCTGACGGTCTTGAGCAGGTCGCGGGTTTGCTGGCTGAGCGGGTTGGCTTGGGTCATGGCGTCAGGTCAGTAGATGCTGGGCTCGCCGGTGGGCGCGCCGAAGTCGGTTTGCAGGAAGTCGAAGTCGCAGCCGTCGTTGGCCTGGCGGACATGCTTGGAGAACATCCAGCCATAGCCGCGCTCGAAACGCGGTGGCGGCGGCGTCCACTCGGCGCGGCGGCGCGCCAGTTCTTCGTCGGACACCTCCAGGTGAATGCTGCGGCGGTCGATGTCCACGGAGATCATGTCGCCGGTGCGCACCAGCGCGAACGGGCCGCCGACATACGATTCGGGCGAGACGTGCAGGATGCAGGCGCCGTAGCTGGTGCCGCTCATGCGCGCGTCGGACATGCGCAGCATGTCGCGCACGCCTTGCTTGACCAGCTTCTTGGGGATCGGYAGCATGCCCMATTCCGGCATGCCCGGGCCGCCCTGCGGGCCGGCGTTGCGCAGGATCAGGATGTGGTCGGCGGTGACGTCGAGATCGTCGCGCTCCACCGCTTCCTTCATCGACGGGTAGTCGTCGAACACCAGCGCCGGGCCGGTGTGCTTGAAGAAGCGTGGCTCGCAGGCGCTGGGCTTGATGACGCAGCCGTCCGGCGCGATATTGCCCTTGAGCACGGCCAGCGCGCCTTCCTGGTACAGCGCGTTCTCCGGCGTACGGATGACGTCGTCGTTGTAGACCTCGGCGCCGGCGATGTTCTCGCCCAGCGTGCGCCCGGTGACGGTCAGCGCGCTCAGGTCCAGCTTGTCGCTGATGCGGTTCATCAGCGCGGGCAGGCCGCCGGCGTAGAAGAAATCCTCCATCAGGTACTTGTCGCCGCTGGGCCGGATATTGGCGATCACCGGCACGCGCCGGCTGGCCGCGTCGAAGTCTTCCAGGCCGATCTCGCAACCGGCGCGGCGCGCCATGGCGATCACGTGGATGATGGCGTTGGTGGAGCAGCCCATCGCCATGGCCACCGCGATGGCGTTCTCGAACGAGGCGCGCGTCTGGATCTGCTGCGGGGTCAGGTCTTCCCACACCATGTCGACGATGCGGCGGCCGGCCTCGGAACACATGCGGATATGGTTGGCGTCGGCGGCGGGAATCGACGAGGCGCCCGGCAGCGTCATGCCGATGGTCTCGGCGATGGCGGTCATGGTGCTGGCCGTGCCCATCGTMATGCAGGTGCCGTGGCTACGGGCGATGCCGCCCTCGATGCCGATCCATTCGGTCTTGCTGATATTGCCGGCGCGGCGCTCGTCCCAGTATTTCCAGGCGTCCGAGCCGGAGCCCAGCACGTTGCCCTTGTAGTTGCCGCGCAGCATCGGGCCTGCGGGCACGTAGATGGCCGGCACGCCGGCGCTGGACGCGCCCATCAGCAGGCCCGGCGTGGTCTTGTCGCAGCCGCCCATCAGCACGGCGCCGTCGATGGGGTGGGAGCGGATCAGCTCCTCGGTCTCCATCGCCAGCATGTTGCGGTAGAGCATGGTGGTCGGCTTGACCGAGCTTTCGGACARSGARATGGCGGGCAGCTCGATGGGGAAGCCGCCGGCCTGCAGGATGCCGCGCTTGACGTCGTCAACGCGCTGCTTGAAGTGCGAGTGGCAGGGGTTGATGTCGGACCACGTGTTGATGATCGCGATGATCGGGCGGTCCAGCCACTCGTCGGGCGAGTAGCCCATCTGCATGATGCGGGAGCGGTGGCCGGAGGAACGCAGGTCGTCAGGAGCGAACCAGCGCGCGCTGCGCAAAGTCTCGGGCGTCTTCTTTCGTGACGTCATTGTCTCTTCCACGGATGTTGTTATGGGGCCTCCACCCGGAGTGGAGGTATGACATCTGATATCGATGGAGCCAATTAAAGCACTAATATATTAGTGTGTCAAACCAGGAAAGTTTCCACTAGAATGCGGGGCAGGGCGCCTCGCCGCCGGTGTACGTGGCCGCATGAACCATAAGTGCACCACAGTGCGCCGCGCTGCGGCCCCGCTTTTCGCCAAACCTGATATTCCGGAGACGCATACCGCCGCCGGAGAAAGATCGCCGCTACCCCGATGGAAGCCACCGCCCCGCAAATCCAGTTCCAGTTCGACCGCACGCGCCATGCCGCGCCGCAGGTGTTCGAGCACATGCGGGACCTGATCATCTCGATGACGCTGACGCCCGGCACCGTGCTGTCGCGCACCGATCTCGCCGCGCAGTACGGCATCAGCCAGACGCCGGTGCGCGACGCCCTCATGCGCCTGAGCGAAGAGGGCCTGGTCGATATCTTCCCGCAGCACGCCACCGTGGTCAGCCCCATCAGCATCGCGCTGGCCCAGCAGGCGCATTTCCTGCGCCGCTCGGTGGAGGTGGAGATCGTGCGCACGCTGGCCGAGGCGCCGGACCCGGCGCTGGTCGAGCGCCTGCGCCTGATGGTGGCGCGCCAGCAGGCGCTGCTGGCCGCCGAAGACTATGCCGAATTCTCCCAGTTCGACCAGGCTTTCCACCGCCTGATGTACGACGCCGCGCAGGTACCCGACCTGTGGCTGCTGGTGCGCCGGCAGAGCGGCCACCTGGACCGCCTGCGCCGCCTGCATCTGCCGATTCCCGGCAAGGCCAAGGCCGTGGTGGCGGACCATACCGCCATCGTCGATGCCATCGCGCGGGGCGATGCCGGCCAGGCGCAGGACTGCCTGCGCCGCCATCTCTCCGGCACGCTGGCCAATCTCGACGAGATCCGCGCGCGCTTCGAGGACTACCTGCAGTAGGTCCGCTTGCGGGCCGCTTCGCATCTCCGTACGCCCGCACCCCGCGCTTGCACGCGTGGATGGCGGCGCGCGTGGAGACGGGCGTCTATCCCTGCGTCCGCTGCCTGCTCGCATATGGCCCTGAGCGGCGCGTCTCAGGCGGGCGTGCGGAACGGCTCCGGGAGCCGCACCAGGCGGGTCTGCCGRCGGCCCAATGCACGGCGCGCCGGTCATCATCAACATTGATGAGAGCCGTGCMGGGAATCCGCGGCAGCGGGCTGCTAAGCGCTCAGGTTGCCGAAGCCCGCCGTGCGCGCCAGCACGATGGCCTGCCCGCGGTTTTCCACTTCGAGCTTGGAGAAGACGCTGGTGATGTGATTGCGCACGGTTTTCTCGCTCAGGCCCAGGCGGGCGGCGATCTGGGCGTTGTCACGGCCTTGCGCGATCAGCTCGACGATGTCGCGCTCGCGCCGCGTGAGCACCGGGAAGACGCCGTCGGCGCCGGCGTGCGTGGGGGGCAGGAAGGCATGGACTTCGTCCAGCCAGCGCAGCCACGCCGGCTCGGTCTCCAGCAGCAGGTGGTTGTCGCTCTCCAGCGGCACGAAGTGCGCGCCGGGAATCATGCTGGCGATCAGGCGGCCTTCGTCGAAGGGCACGCGCGCATCGCGCACGGCATGCAGCACCAGCGTCGGGCAGGTGACCTGCGGCAGCAGCGAGACCACATCGATGTCGTTGAAGATGCGCATGAAGCGCGCCGCGTTGGCGGGAGAGGTGGAGACGCGCTCCAGTTCGTTGAACCACCGGTGCTGCTCGGCAGTGCCGCCGGGAATGAACTGCGTGGTGAAGAACTGGCGGAAGGCCGGGTTCTCCTGGCCCCAGCCGATCTCGGCCAGGCGGTTCATCAGCTCGGCCTCTTCGCGCAGGCGCGGGTCGGGGCTGCGCTTGAGCCTGCCGCGCGCGTAGCCGCCGTGCAGGATCAGGTGGCTGACACGCTCGCTGTGCGCCACCGCGTAGGCCACGGCGATCGATGCGCCTTGCGAAATACCCAGCAGCGGAAAGCGGTCCACGCCGGTCGCGTCGACGATGGTCTCCAGGTCGCGCAGCCAGGCCTCGAAGGAGAGTTCGACATCGCGGTCCGACAGGCCGCAGCCGCGCTCGTCGTAGCGCACCAGGGTGTGCGAAAGCGACAGCTCATTGAGCAGGTGGCTCCACACCGGGCTCTCCACGTCGAACTCCAGGTGGCTCATCCAGTTTGCGGCCTTCACCAGCGGCGGGCCCTGGCCGCTGATGGCGTAAGCCAGCCGCACGCCATCCTGGCTCGTGCATAGGTGGATCTGTTGCTTGCGCGTGGGCATGGCATTCACGCGGGCATGGGTTGACGGCGCGGCCGGCCATGGCTGGGCCGTCGCGCGGGTGACGCCGCGTGCTGCATGTAGATTAGCAAAGGAACACCGCCGCGAAAGGCGCGCGGCGAGGGTCAGGTGACGGTGGCGTGCCACGCGCGCAAAAAGCGCGCGGCACGCCCGCCAGCGCGCAGGGACGGCTGGCATTTATGGCGAAGCGCGCTGGTGGCGCGCTCCGTCTTGTCGCGCGGTGCTATGCCGCGCGTTCATCGTGGCTTGCGCCGCCCCCGTGCTGCAGGGCCGAGACGCACTCGGCGCCACTCGAGTACGGATCGGCCTGGGAGCCGCGGGCGCCGTCCGTGAAGGCATCCCGCTGCCCCATGCGGCCACCGTCCGCATAGGGGTCGCGCGGTGTTGAGCGCAGGCCGTCCTGGTAGGAATCGAACTTGCGCGATATGCATGCCGACAGGCCCTGGCGACCCAGCGCGGCCAGAGGTATGGCCTCGGGGTGCCCCGTACGCGCGCCGTCGACGAAGGCGTCGCGTTGGCCGGTGTGGGCGGGCGCGGCAATGGCGGTGGGTGCGGGTACACGCGCCTCGGCGCGTGCAAGGGCCGTGCAGAGCACGGTAGATGCCAGCGCGGAAGCGGTGAGCAGGGTCTTGGAAAAAATCTGGTGCATCTCGTTCTCCAACTGGGGTTGCCGCCCGGCGATGCGGGTCAGGCAGAGCCTCTGCGGGCAATCTGGTCAAAGCCGGCGCCGCACGGGATGCCCTTGCCGTGCGGTGGCTACCAGCGCCAGCCTGACCAGCCGCCATCCCATCCCTGGCGGGGCTTGCAGCGCTTAGCTGAATGCCTTGTGGTTCTTGATGCCTTGATGTCTCGAGTCCTGGTGTCCGCGGCCTGCCCGGCGGTGCGGTGGCCTTGATGGCGAGGACGTATTGTCGGGCGCCGCCCGCGCCGCAGCCATGAGGCCAGTGTCCCGGTTGGCGGGCATCGGCCGTCCCGGGGCCGGGACATCAGTCCCGCCGCGGGGCKGGAGTCGTCMGCGGCCAGCCTGGAATGTCTCGGATATGCCATGAAACCTTCAACTTGCTGAAACATTAGGCAGTCCGAGCGCTTTGGCGGCGGCAAGCGGGTTTGCAGGTTCCGGAGGTGCTGTTATCCACAGTAATTGTGGATAACGCGGCCCAAAAAAATGGGCTGGAGGCACAGGCCAGGCAGGCTTGTCAAGGTATCGCGCCCGCGCCCGCGACGATGTCCGCCGCTGCCGGCGCGCGCCGGTGAGGGTGCATTCTTGCCCTTGTGTCGCGGCTGCGTATTGCCCTATAGTTCTATTTATAGAACTAAACAAATATACGGAGCGAGACAATGGAGATGACGGCTGGCGCGCTGTCCGGCGTCAAGGTGGTGGATATCACCGCCGTGTTCATGGGCCCTTCGGCCACCCAGATGCTGGGCGACCTGGGCGCCKACGTGATCAAGGTGGAGTCCCCGGAAGGCGATGTCACGCGCGGCATCGGTCCCTGCGGCGACGAGAAGATGGGACCGCTCTACCTGGGCCTGAACCGCAACAAGCGCAGCGTGGTGCTGGACCTCAAGCGCGCCGAGGGACGCGAGGCCTTGCTGCGCCTGGTCAAGGATGCCGACGTGCTGGCCTACAACGTCAGGCCGCAGGCCATGCAGCGGCTGGGGCTGGACTACGAGACGCTGGCCGCGCTGAACCCGCGTCTGGTCTATGTCGGCATGTTCGGCTTCTCGCAGCGCGGGCGCTACGCGCCGCAGGCCGCCTTCGACGACCTGATCCAGGCAGCCAGCGGGCTGCCGCAGGCCGTGGCGATGGGCAGCGGCGACATCCCGCGCTACCTGCCCATCACCATCGCCGACCGCTCGGTGGGGCTGTACGCCTTCGGCGTGATCTGCGCCGCGCTGTACGCGCAGGCGCGCACCGGCCGCGGCCAGCGCGTGGACGTGCCGATGTTCGAGACCATGGTGCCCTATGTACTGGGCGACCACCTCTACGGCGAGACCTTCGTGCCGGCGCGCGGCGGCTTCGGCTACCCGCGCCTGCTCTCGCCGGAGCGCCGGCCGTACAAGACGCGCGACGGCCACGTCTGCTGCCTGATCTATCACGACCATCACTGGCGCACCTTCCTCAAGGCCATCGGGCGCGCKGACCTGTTCGACACCGATCCGCGCTTTGCCAGCATCACCACGCGCACCGCCCATATCACCGAGCTGTACGCCATGGTCAGCGACGAGATGGCCAGGCGCACCACCGAGGAATGGCGCGTGCTGCTCAGGGAAGCMGATATCCCGGTCTTTCCMATGCATACCTTCGAGACGTTGCTCGACGATCCGCACCTCGGCGATATCGGCTTCTTCCGCGAGACCGAGCATCCCGGCGTCGGCCGCATCCGCGAGATGGCGGTGCCGAGCGAATGGTCTGGCACGCCGCCCACCAGCCGGCGCCATGCACCCGCGCTGGGCGAGCACAGCCGCGAAGTGCTGCGCGAGGCGGGCTACCACGACACCGACATCGATCGCATGATGGCAGCCGGCAGCACGGGCGAGCCCGCGAAGGCTTGAGCGAGCATAAAAAGGAGACAGGCAAAGATGAATGCAAAGACCACGGCTGAGCAAGCCGCCCGCACCGTTCGCATTGGCGGCGCTTCCGGCTTCTGGGGCGACAGCAGCGTGGGCGCCCCGCAACTGGTGCGCCACGGCGATATCGACTACCTGGTGTTCGACTACCTGGCGGAGCTGACCATGTCGGTGCTGGCGGCGGCGCGCCTGCGCAAGCCGGAACTGGGCTACGCCACCGACTTCGTCGCGGTGACGATGAAAAGCCTGCTCAGGGAGATCGCCGAGCGCAAGATCCGCGTGGTCAGCAATGCCGGCGGCATCAATCCGCAAGGCTGCGCGCAGGCGCTGGCCGCCATCGCCGCGGAGCAGGGCATCGACGTGCGCATTGCCGTGGTGGAAGGCGACGATGTCATGCCGCTGCTGCCCGCGCTGCGCGAGGCCGGCGTGACAGACATGCAAAAGGGCCTGCCGCTGCCGGACAAGCTGGTGAGCGCCAACGCCTATCTCGGCGCGCTGCCGATCCGCCAGGCGCTCGACGAGGGCGCGCAGATCGTCATCACCGGCCGCTGCGTGGACAGCGCGGTCACGCTCGGCGTGCTGATGCACGAATTCGGCTGGGGGGCCGGCGACTACGACCGGCTGGCGCAGGGCAGCCTGGCCGGGCACATCATCGAGTGCGGCTGCCAGGCCACCGGCGGGCTGCATACCGACTGGGAAAGCGTGCCGGACTGGCCCAATATCGGCCACCCGGTAGTGGCGTGCCGCGCCGACGGCAGCTTCCTGGTGGGCAAGCCGCCGGGCACCGGCGGGCTGGTCAGCACCGCCACCGTGGGCGAGCAGATCCTCTACGAAATCGGCGATCCCGCCGCCTACCTGCTGCCMGACGTGACCTGCGATTTCACCGCCGTGACACTGGCGCAGGCCGGCCCGGACCTGGTCGAGGTCAACGGCGCGCGCGGCCGCGCGCCCGGCGGCCAGTACAAGGTATCGGCAACCTATGTCGACGGCTTTCGCTGCAATGCGCAGCTCTCCATCGTCGGATTCGACGCGGTGGCCAAGGCAGAGCGCACCGCGCAGGCCATCCTCGCGCGCACGCGCACGCTGTTCGCCGGGCATGGCCTGGGCGACTACAGCCGCACGCATATCGAAGTGCTCGGCGCGGAATCGTGCTACGGCCCGCACGCGCAGACACGCCACACGCGCGAGGCCATCATGCGCCTGGCCGTGATGCATCCCGAGAAAGCCGCGCTGGAACTGTTCGCGCGCGAGATCTCCGCGGCCGGCACCAGCTGGTCGCCCGGCACCACCGGCTCGGGCGGCGGCCGGCCCAGCCCTTCGCCCTCGATCCGGCAGTACGCCTTCCTGCTCGACAAGACCCGGCTATCGCCCACCGTGCTGATCGATGGCGAGCGCAAGCCGGTGGCCATGCCAGCCGCGTCGTCCGCCGAAGGCGGGCGGCCCGCGCAGGTTGCCCTGCCCGATGCGCTGCCGCCCGGCGGTGATTTCGAGGAAGTGCCGCTGATCCGCCTGGCCTATGGCCGCAGCGGCGACAAAGGCGATATCTCCAATATCGGCCTGATGGCGCGCCGCCCGGAGTATCTGCCGTGGTTGCGCGCGGGCGCCACCACCGAGCGCGTCGCGCAATGGCTGGGGCACCTGGTGAAAGGACCGGTCACGCGCCACGACCTGCCCGGCATCCACGCCATCAACCTGGTCTGCGAAGAGGCCCTCGATGGCGGCGGCATGGCCTCGCTGCGCAACGATCCGCTCGGCAAGGGCATGGCGCAGATCCTGCTGGGCATGCCGGTGCGCGTGCCGCGAGGCTTGTTGTCGTGAACCGTGCCGCGCAAACGCCTTCAGCGCAGCTGCCCGAGGACGGCGGCGGCGTGGCACGCTATCGCCAGCTGGCCAGCGTGCTGCGCCATCGCATCGTGTCAGGCGAGTGGCCGCTGGGACATCGCCTGCCCACCGTGGAGCAGCTCGCACAGGCCTATGGCATTGCGCGCGTCACGGTGCGGCAGGCCTTCGCCGTGCTGGCGGAAGAAGGCCTGGTCAGCAGCCAGCGCGGGCGCGGCACGCACGTCACGGGCCTGCCGCCGGGCCCCAGCGCCGGCATGCGCTMGGTGATCAACGACGAGCTGGTCGGCGGCAGCGACCTCGAAATCCGCATCCTGGAAAAGCGCAAGGACGTGCGCCTGCCGGCCGGCCTGCCCACGCGCGGCACGCCGCTGGACCAGTATGTGCTGCTGCGCAAGCTGCATCTGCATGATGGCGAACCGTTCTGCCTGATCGAGTTGTACGTGGCTGCCGCGGTCTTCAACCAGTTTCCGCGCGGCGCCGAGAAGCACCGCAAGATCGCGCGCCTGCTGCGCGAGGCCGTGGGCGAGCGCCTGGGCATGATGCACCAGACCATGACGGTGGAACCGGCCGACTACGCGCTGGCCCGCGAGCTGGCCTACGGCTTTGCCGCGCCCATCGCCAAGATCGTGCGCACCACGCTMGACACCGACGGCAACGTGCTCACCGCCGGCTGCTTCTGGTATCGCGGCGACCGCTTCATCCTCGACGTGGAATTCCCGGCGCAGCTCACCGAACGCTATCCGGCGCTGGCCGTACCCGACAGCCGCAGCTGACGCGGGCGCGACCCGCAAATCCGACAGATGCCGAAAAGGCACGCAAGGAGACAAGATGAACAAGCCGTACCCTTCGCGCAGGCTTGCCGGCCTGCTGCTGCCGCTGTTCATGCTGGGCGCCGCGCCAGCGCAGGCGGCCACCGACTACCCCGCCAGGCCCGTGCGCGTGATCGTGCCGTTCCCGGCGGGCAGCGGCACCGACAGCAGCGCGCGCTACGTGGCCGAGGCCGTCACCGGCCAGACCGGCAAGACGGTGGTGGTGGACAACCGGCCCGGCGCCAACGGCTTCATCGCCGCGCAGGCCGTGGCCGGCGCGCCCGGCGACGGCTACACCATGCTGGTCACCACCAACACCACGCATGCGGCCAATGCGTCGCTGTTCAGGAAGCTGCCCTACGACCCTGTCAAGGACTTCGCGCCGGTCTCGCTGATCGCCCGCAGCGGGCTGGTCCTGGTGGTGCCGCCCGACAGCCCGGTGCATAGCGTGGCCGACCTGACGGCGCTGGCCAGGGAGAAGCCCGGCAAGCTCACCTTCGCCAGCGGCAGCTCGTCCACGCGCATCGCCAGCGAGTTGTACAAGATGATGGCCGGCGTGCAGGCGCTTCACGTGCCGTACAAGGGCGTGCCGGCGGCGCTGACCGACMTCATGGGGCATCAGGTGGATTTCATGATCTCGGACGTGTCGCCCGCCATGACGCTGATCCAGGGCGGCAAGCTGCGCGCYGTCGCGGTCACCACCGCGCAGCGGCATCCGGTGCTCAAGGACGTGCCCACCATGGCCGAGAGCGGCCTGCCCGGCTACGAGATGGTGGCCTGGTCGGCGGCATTCTTTCCCGCCGCCACGCCCAGGGCCGTGGTGGAGCGCATGAACCAGCTGGTGCGCAAGGGCCTGGCGGATCCCAGGGCGGCCGACTACTTCGGMCGCACGGGCGGCGAACCCGCGCCGTCGTCGCCGGACGAACTGGCTGCCTTCGTGCGCAGCGAAACCGCGAAATGGGCGAAGGTGATCAAGGCGGCGGGGATCGAGCCGGAGTGAGCACCGCTGCCCGGCCKGCGAGCGTCGCCTCGGCGCCGCCTCAGAACTGCTTGCGATACACCACGAAGCCCGATTTCTCCGCCACCTTGTCATAGAGCCGCATGGCCGTCTCGTTGGTCTCGTGCGTCTGCCAGTAGACCCGCTTCGCTCCCGCCGCCGCGGCGCGCTGGTAGACGGCCTCGATCAGCGCGCGGCCCACGCCGGTGCCGCGCGCGGCATCGGCGGTGAACAGGTCCTGCAGGTAGCAGCTCGGTCCGATCTGGATGGTGCTGCGGTGATACAGGAAGTGCACCAGGCCCAGCAGTTGCCCGCCGCGTTCGGCCACCAGCGCGTGCATCGGCTCGTAGGCATCGAAGAAGCGCGACCACGTCATGCGGGTGATGTCTTCCGGCAGCGCGGTCGGCCCCTTGCGRCCGTAGAAGGCGTTGTAGCCATCCCAGAGCACCTTCCAGGCCGGGTAGTCTTCCGGGCTGGCGGGGCGGATCAGGATCGGGTCGGTCACGGTGTCATCCTCATGGGTGGGGTGGTGGGCGGGCGGGTACGACAACACACACATCGGGCGGCCAGCGCCAGCCGCCGGCTCGGGCGGCCAGCTCAGGCAGCCGTGTTCGATACCGGCGGCGTGTAGCGGGCCTTGCCCGCGCGCTTGGCTTCGTACAGCGCCATGTCGGCGCGCATGAAGAGTTCGTTGGCGGTCTGGCCGTCGTCGGGGCGGTGCACGGCGATGCCGACGCTGGCCGTCGCCACGATGGTATGGCCTTCGATGAAATGCGGGCGCTGGGCGGCATGCACGATGGCCTGGGCAATGCGCTCCAGGCTCGCCGTGCTGGCGGCGTCGTCCAGCACGATGCCGAACTCGTCGCMGCCGATGCGCGCCACGCCGTCGCCCGCGCGCACGCAGGCTGACAGGCGCTCGCCGAAGGCCGCCAGCAACTGGTCGCCCACCGCGTGGCCGTAGCTGTCATTGATGGTCTTGAAGTCGTCCACGTCCACCAGCAGCAGGGCTGCGTTGAGGCCGCTGTTGCCGGCGCACGCCATGGTCTCGGCCAGGCGCCGGTCGAAGCCCTTGCGGTTGAGCAGGCGCGTCAGGTGGTCGGTCAGGGTCTGCGCTTCCAGGCTGCGGATCTTCTGGCGTTCGGTGGTCACGTTGCGGGCGAACATGTACAGGCCCTGCACGGTGTCGCGCGCGTCGTTCCACGCGGGCTGGTAGGTGACTTCCATGCACTCCGCGCCTTCCTGGCCTTCGAGGCTGAAGGTGATCGACGCCCCAAGGTAAGCCTGCGCCAGGTAGGGCTGCGATGCCAGGTACGCGGGCGTGCCCCACAGCTCCCGCACGGTCAGGCCGACGATCTGCCGCACGGGCAGGTCGAAGCGCTGCGCGTAGGCCTCGTTGACGAAGACATAGCGCTCTTGCGTGTCGATGAACGAGACAAAGTCCGGCACGTGGTTGGCGATGGCCTCGATGCGCTTCTCGCTCTCGGCGGCGCGGTCCTTGGCGGCGCTGAGCGCCGCCTCGCGCTCGGACAGCTGCTGCATCACCGTGCCGAAGGTGGTGGCCAGCTCGCCGATCTCATCGTTGCGCCCGGTGGGCAGCGCGGCCAGCGCGGCCGGATCCTTTGGCACTTCGCCCACCACGCGATGCAGCAGCTCCAGCGGCGCCAGCAGCCGGCGTATCACCAGCCACATCAGCAGCGCCGCCAGCACCAGCGAGAAGCCGGCGCTCACGATGGTCTTGTGGCGCGCCTCGATCAAGGGCGCATAGGCTTCGCTGGCCGGCAGCACGGACACGACCTCCCAGCCGTTGGCCTCGAGCAGGTAGCGCGCCACCACAGGCTGGGTGGGATGCAGGGGTTCCCAGTCGGTCTGCGGCACTTCGAGCCCGCAGCTCTCGCCCAGCGCCTTGGCCGGCGTCATGACCTTCCATGGCTCGGCATGCATGGCGTAGCGCGGGTTGCCGCCGGAGGAAACCAGGCAATAGCTGCCGGTGAGCCCGACCCGGCTATGGGCGATCTGGTCGAGGAAATTGCTTTCCGAGAAGTTCAGCGCGCCGCCCACCACGGCCAGCAGCTTGCCGTCGGGCGCGCGCAGCGGCACGGCCAGCACCACGCCGGGAGAGTCGCTCAGCCTGCCGCGCAGCAGGTCGGACATGGCAAATTCCGCACCGTGGGCGACGTCGCGGAAGTAGTCGCGGTCGGCCAGGTGGATGCGCTGCCCGTCGGGCACGGCGGTACTGAATGCCATGTCGCCGTCGGGCCAGGCGAGGAACACGGCATTGAACATCTGCGGCATGGCCACGGCGTCGGCGGCGAAGCGCTTCATGGTGGCGGGCGGCTCGCCGAGCATGGGCTGGAGCTGGTGTGCCAGGCGGCGCAGGGCCGTGGCGCGCATCTCGAACTTTTCGTCGAGCTGTTCGGCGACCAACTTGACCAGCGTCTCCTGCTGCGCCTGGCGCAGTGCCTTGAGACCCTGGAAGGCGTAGTACTGCGCAAAGAGCGCGCGCGCCAGGACGATAAGCGTCACCACGACCGCGGTCGCGATGGCCACCCGATATTTTAAAGAGTGCCGCATGGTTATCTTATTCTTCGTGTGCGGATTAGTCCTGCTGCCAGGCTTGGCTCAGCCCGGCTGCCCGTCCTCCGCCGCGGGCGACTGACCCGGTTCACAGGTTAGCAGAAGCAGGGCTACGGACCGGGCTTGCCGCAGCCTCGCGGCAGGGTATGCGTGACGCATCAGGCGCTCGCGGTGACGCGGCCGGCTCCCATGTGTGGAGTGCAGGGCTAGAATGCGGCATTCTTCCAACAGTTTTTTCTTGTCCATACATTCCTTGCGCCGCGCTTCGGCGGAGAGCCGTCATCCATGAACCTCGATCCCGTGCTACGTTTTCTGCACATTGCCGGCGCCACCCTGTGGGTGGGCGGCATGTTCTTCGCCTATGTCTGCCTGCGTCCGGCGGCGGGCAGCCTGGAGCCGCCGCAGCGGCTGCGCCTGTGGCGCGGCGTGTTCGCCCGCTTCCTGGCGTGGGTGTGGGTGGCCGTCATCGTCATTGCCTGCAGCGGCGCGGTCATGATCGCGCGGGTCGGGTTTGCCGCCGCGCCGGTCCACTGGCATCTCATGCTTGGCACGGGCCTGCTCATGATCCTGATCTTMGTCTACGTGTTCGCCGGCCCCTACGGCGCGCTGCGGCGGGCCGTGGACGCGCAGGACTGGCCATCCGCGGGCGCCGCGCTCGGGCGTATCCGGCAGGCGGTCGGGCTGAACCTCCTGCTCGGCGTGTTCACCATCGCCGTGGCGACCCTCGGCCAGATCCTGCGCTAGATCTTGCGTTAGATCCTGCATTAGATCCTGCGTTAGATCCTGCCCTGGATCTCGCGCCTGGCCCCGGGCGCGCCGGAACCGGAACGCCACGCCTGGCCTTGCGGCTCAGGCCGCCTCCATCACTGCCTCCACCCGGTTGCGGCCCGCGCTCTTGGCGCGGTAGAGCGCCAGGTCCGCGCGTCCGATGCCGGCATCGWGCCGGCTCTCGGTCTTGTCGACGCTRGCCACGCCGATGCTGATGGTGAGGTCGGCAACGCGCCTGCCGAAAAAGCGCGACGAGGTGACCCRCAGGCGTTCGGCCAGGGCCAGCGCGGCCGCCATGGTGGTGCGGGGCAGCAGCACCAGGAACTCTTCGCCGCCGAAACGGCCCGGATACGCGCCGGGCGGCAGCTCGCGCTTGAGCATGGCCGAGAAATCGCTCAGCACGCGGTCGCCTTCGGCGTGGCCCATGCTGTCGTTGATGTGCTTGAAATGGTCCAGGTCGATCAGCAGCAGCGCCATCTCGCCGCCATGTTCGGCCATGCGGGCCAGCTCTTCCTGGCCGGCATCGTAGAGCGCGCGGCGGTTGAGCAGTTGCGTAAGCGGGTCGGTCCTGGAGAGCACGTCGAGCTCCACATGCAGGCGCCGGGTGATGACCAGCATGAAGGCGACCGCCAGCGCCAGGTCCATCAACGTGTAGGCGCACAGGTAGATGGTMTGGATCACGTCGGCGGTGGCGAACAGTTTCTGCTCGGTCAGGCCCGTGAACAGGCTGGCCACGCAGCGTGCCACCATCACCACGGTCTGCACGAGCAGCAGGCAGCCAAAGAAGCGCGCGCTGAAATGGCGTCCGCCATGGCGCATCACCAGCACGCATTGCGTGCCGAAGAAGACCGACATGAGCAAGGTCACGATGGTGACGCGCGCATCATAGTCGGCGCGTCCATAGACAAACCACGCCAGCAGCAGGGTAGCCAGCACGACCACGATGGCCGCGGGCTTGCGCGCCTGCGGCCGGCCGTAGAAGGCCTGCGTGCCGAGCATCCACAGCGCCACCGCGCCGAGCAGCAGGGCGTTGCCCGCCACGATGGAGATCCAGTCCGGCGCGATATCGCGCAGCCAGAACAGGATCGGCGTGACCACCAGGACCAGCGAGCCGGCCACCCACTGGCCGATGCCCTTGATGCTCCGGGGAAAGCTGTTGTACGCGGACAGCAGCACCACGGACATCAGGGCCGACATGATCGATGCAAGGAAGACCGTCGTCTTGAGATCAAGCTGCGGCATCGCGGTGMGCACATCCCTGGCAGTGGCAAGCGGCCATGTTAACAAAGACMGGTGCCAGTTGGCATTACGTGGCAACCCTGCATGGACCCGTGCAGGCACGCTTCGCGCACCCCGGGCGCCGGCGGCATCCCGCCMGCGGATATTGGCCGATGACGGCCCGCCGATCTTATTGTTATAATTTTTATATCAAAAAAACAAACGGCGCATGACAGGCCGTCGATCGGCGCAGCGGGCTTGATGGTGCGGGCAATTGCAAGGGGAGCGGCATGAGTGACGGGAGTGAAGGACAACCCGCCTGGACCGGGGCCGGTGACCGGGCACGGTTTCCGGCGTGGCAGGACGCGATKACGACTGCGGGCCGGCGACCGCCAGCGCCGGCGCGCGGCTATCGGGAAGCCGATCCGCACAACCAGCAAGCGGCCATATCGAGCCAGTGCCTGGACGCCTACCTGGGCTCGTACTCGGGCATGGCAGGAAATCCTTCGGCTGATCTGTGGTTCTGCGATGTCAGGGCCCATGCCGAACCGGCGCCGCTCGCGAGCCTGCTGGCGCCGGTGGCCGCGCCGCTGGTCTGGGACACGGATTTCCGAATGCGGCACAGCGAGATGCTCGCGCGCTGGGCCACCCAGCAGAAGCTCGCACGCATCGCGGCAGCGGTGCGCAGTGCCGCGGATAGCGTGGAGCCGTGCGAAGCGAAACAATATTTCGAACAGCGCCTTTATGGCCCCTCGGGCCACGAGTTCAAGCTCTCGCTGTTTCCGCTGCCAACGCTCGAGGCCGGCGCAAGAGGCTGGACCCGGCTCTATGGCCACCAACCCGTGCTCAATCCGCAGGAGCGCTACCTCGGCCTGTGCCGCGAAGGCAGCCGCTTCAGGTTCATCGCCGCGCTGCGCCGGCAGTGGCAGCCCAAGGTGATCGTCTGCCTGGGCAGCCGCAACACGGACGATTTCCTGCAGGCATTCGGATTTGCCGATGCCCCGCAGACGGAGCATGTCCTGCAGCCGGCGGACCAGGGCAAGCCGATACAGGTATGCGTGGACGGGCCTACCACCTTGCTGATATGCCCGCCGCTGAGCGGCGCATCGGGGCTGAACTCGGACGTCCTGCAGACCGCACTGGGAAGATACATTGCCCGGTTGATGTAGAACCTGCTTGTAGAGCCTGCTTGTATAGCCTGCCTGTAGATCCTGATCCGGCGGCTATTTCACGCCGGCGGCATCCCTGGCGCTTCGCGGTACTTCAATACGAAAGGTCGTTCCATTCTCCGCCGTCGAAGTAACCGACACGTTTCCGCCATGCATCGTTGCAACGTCCMGGACGATGAAGAGCCCTAAGCCGATGCTGCCCTGGATCTTCATGTCAGCTTCGCCGGACGAGGCTTGCGTGAATGGATCAAAAACCCGAGCCAGCGAGCCAGGGGGAATCGGGTGGCCCTGGCTATGAATTTCCACTGACACCGTATCCTTGTCCCCGCGTGTGGTAATGCCTACCGGCGCGTCCACTGCMCCGTGGTCCATGGCGTTTCGCAAGAGGTTGTACACCGCTTGCCTGAGCCGGTGGGCGTCCCAGCGCCCTATCGTATTGCCGTCCAGCCGGGCGACAAGCTGGCGATCCGGGGAGAGCGTTTGCGCGTCGCTTATCGCCTCTTCGCAGATGCGCGACATCGATACGTCGGAGAGGGAAAGGGGCCGGTAGCGGTCAAAATGGATGCTCACGAATTCCAGCAGTTCCGCAGCCAGCTCATTCATTTGCCTCACCGATCTTCCGATGCGCAGGACCGCCGCCCTCGATTGCTCTCTGAGATCGGGGTCCATTTCGAGAAGGCGTATGTTCAGCAGGGCCGTGTTGATCGGCCCGCGAAGATCGTGACCCAGTACCCCGACAAAAATGTCACGAGAGCGATCGAGTCCGGCGACATAGGCGTTTGTGGATTCGCCCAAGGCCCGGTCCAGCGCGGCATGGAAATAAGCCATATCCGCGATTTCCTGCTGCAGCCACGAGTGCCGCACCTTCATCCACTCGCTGACCACGACGCTCCGAAGTACCCGGTATTMGGACTGAAGCTCCAGCAGGGAGTAGCCAGTCGCAAGCCGTTGGCCACCGTGATTGGAGGGGACGATTTCGGTACTTGCAGGCTGGACAGGCACGTCGGAACGGAAAGCGCCGGCCTTCTCCAGCCGTGTTGCGATTTCAAGGAGGATCTTGCGGGTGAGGTCCCGGCGCGCGGCCGCTCCAATCGGACTGCCGGATGAGCCGGCATCATTCAACTCCCGCTCCCAGGCCGTCAATATCGCTTCGATATTGGCTCGCATGAATTCATGTAGGCGCATGTTGCCCTCGGCCGCTCTGGAAGTTTGAGAACGCAGGGAGTGGATCGGTGAGCGAGCGCAGTGTGCCTGCCTACGCACTCCAGCCACTCAGGTCCAGGCTTTATTCTAAGCACTGCGCAAGCTGCGGTACACGGCCGGCACCAGATTTGGGCGGGCCGAAGCGAGTCGCGGCGGCATATTGAGCGCGCGCCGCCCGCTAGCTGCGCAGACTCCGCGCGCCAGCGCCGCGCGAGGGCAGCAGCCAGAGCACGGCCTTCATGGCGTAGATGACGATCAGCGTGCCGGTCAGGTCGCCAACGAACATGACCAGGAAACCGCGAATCAGCTCGGCGGGAACGATGTGGTCGGCGTGCAGGGCAAACCAGATGTGATGCAGCAGGGGGCTGGCGATTGCATATGCCACAACGCATGCCAGCAGCCGCGCCGGCGTCAGGTTTGTCAGCGATGCGTGCAGGCCAAAACTGTGCCGGGCAAGCCGGTAGACCAGGTACGGCGCAACGCTCGCCAGGATTCCCCCCATGAACGCGCGTGCAAAGTCATTGGGGAAAAAGTAGAAGAAGCTCACCGCCCAGGACACGATCAGCAACCCCAGCGCGCCGGCCTCGCCGAACAGCAGGGTGCTCAGCAGGCGTATCCCCGCCGGCAGGTAGACCCAGTTAATGCCCGGCACAAACTCCAGTTGCCGGAAAAGCCACTCGTTGAGGGCGAGCGTCAAGACAAACATGGCAATTGTGGCGAACACCATACTCAATTGCAGGCGGACATGGGGCATTGCCGTAAAATGCGTCGGGGCATATTCAAAATGGGGCCTGATGATAGTCGATCCCGCTTACAGCAAGCCGCAACCCATTTCCGGCAGGATATCGTCGTGACGCGGCCGGCCGATATCTACCTGCGCTTTCTCCAGTTGGCGGAGGCATTGCGAGGACTCCCCTCGCTGCCGGCGCTCGATCCCMTCGAAGAGCGGATTCTCGAGCTGATCGCGCGTGCCAGCCAGACGCAGGAACGGCTGTCGGTCAGGGACATGATGGCCAGGAACGAACTGGGCTCGCCTGCCACGCTGCACGCCCGCCTGAAATCCATGCGCGAGAAAGGCTGGATCATGCTGACGGACACGGAAGACACTMGCCGCAAGCAACTCGGGCTCACGCCCGAAGCGCTGCGCCATTTCGACAGGCTGTCCGAGTGCCTGGTGAACGCAACGAAAAAATCCTGAGGGTTTGCCGCTGCGTGGCGCGCGGGGAAGGCGAATCCGCTGGCTTCCCCACTCACTGCCTCGCCTGCTAGCCCGCCTGCKATTCCTTGGCGGGGCCGCGCGCATTCCTGCGTCGCAGCGTCTCGCTKGCCACCGATTCGGACAAGAACAGCCACAGCGTGCGCACGCGGATCACCCCGTCGCCCGGGCCGTCATGCGTKAKCCGGCCCGCCACTTCCTCCAGCTTGTCGAACATCTCCGGGCGCAGCTGCCCGCGCAGCACCGCCAGCCGGGCCCCGGGCACGGCCACCTCGTCACGGTYGCCGAACACGCGGCGCTCGACAAAAAACAGCACCGCCGCCAGCGCCGCCGCGCCGATCCCGATGTTCGCCATGGCCTCGAGCTCGAAGCTGCTGGCAGCAAAGCACAGCACCGCCACCACCGCGAGCGTCACAAAGGCCGCGCGCAGCAGCACAAAGGCACGCGGATGCGAAACAGCGCGAGCCAGGTCACGCACGGCGTCGATCTCGTCTTGCTCCAGCACGTTGAGGACATTGGTGGTCGAAACTTTCATTGTCTTGTTCTAGGTTTGGTTTCGTGAGGTGCGCTGCCAAAGTCACATGCGCGGGGAGAGCCGGCAGTGTATACGCATGGCGGCAAGGACGCTGCGCGCGTGGAATCTGCGCCGCATTGCGGAAATCGGCCGGCCTCKGGTGCCAGGATCGCCTACGGACAGTTGCGGGCGCTTAACGGAGATATTAGCCCGCAGGCCGTCGCGGTCAACTCTCCCTTTGCCCTAGCTCTGTCATCCATTCGGCTGGGCGCGGCGCATGTGGCGAGAGAGGACAACGCAAAGAGGCGGGCGTGGACAGCAGGACGCGCGAGAAGCCGGGCGGCAGGGCAATCCTGCCGCCGGCCTCAAGGCGTCAAGGCGTCAAGGCCTCAAGCCCTCAAGGCGTCAAGGCCTCAAGGCGCAAGGCCGGGCACGCGCGGCACCCGCTGCGACCTCACATTGAAGTGCGGCTCGCCAAACACCTCCAGCAGTCGCGCAATCTCGCGCGCCGAATTCGCGCGCGTGGTGCGGATCTCGCTAAGCCGGCGCGGCGCCGCGGCCGCGCCCACCAGGAAATGCCGCCGCACCGTCAGCAGCGACTCACCCGGCGGTGGAATCAGCACGGGACGCGCGTCCTCATCCTTATAGCTGCCGTAAATCCAGCCCGATGGTGTCAGGTGTGCCTCGATCCAGGCCTCGCCCGACGCAAACGTATCCGGMGCAACCKCGCCGCGCTTTACCATGGCTTCCTGCATTTTGCTGCCTCTCATACGTACGTCACGCATCAGTGGCCCCAAGCGGCCACCRGTCCGCCATGTGCMATGCGGACCGTGTCGTGTCTGAGAAGAATTCTGCGGCTGCGCTMCCCATGCGGGTACCCCGCCTTGGTAGGTGGCGCGCACGCAAAGGGTATCAATGTCTGCGCGACGCGGCATCCGCTGCGCAAGTMAATGGCAGGCCGACCCGGCCATCGTCGTTCTATCCCCACCTAAGCGTGGGTCCCACCAAAGCAGGGTAAGAGCGGTCGGCACGCCCATCAATAATCCACCCCGGCAAGCTTGACCCCTTGCTAATTCCCGATAGGGTGTAGGCACTCCCCGCGCCTACACCCTCTTTTTTTGGGGCGATCAACGAGGAATTCCGGGGAATGCGCCCTCGTCGCGGTAGCCGTAGGCCACCTGCCGAGCGCCTTGAGCCGCAAAAGCAGGAAGGGAAACCCGCGGGGTTTCCCTTCCCGGTTGGTTCGCTGCACACGATCAATGCACGTTCAGCGCACGTTCAGCGCAAGATCAGCGCAGGGAACCCGCCCCCCTTAAGCCGCCACCGCGGCCGACAGATCCCGCGCCCCGCCCAGCGAACTCCCCCCGTCCACCGGAATCACCGCCCCCGTCACAAACTGCGCGCGCGCGGAACTGAGAAAGCGCGCCATGTCGGCAATGTCCTCCACCGCGCCAAAGCGGCCCAGCGGGATCGATGCCTGCATGCGCGCCAGCGCCTCGGGCGTGGGCGCCAGGCGGCGCACGCCTTCGGTGTCGCCGATCGGGCCCGGCACGATGGAGTTCACGCGGATGCCGTCACCACCCCATTCCATCGCCAGCACGCGGGTCAGCATGTCCACGCCGGCCTTGGCCGCGCAGACATGCGCCTGGTAGGGCGTGGGGTTGTAGGCCTGCGGCGCGGAGATACTGAGCACCGACGCGCCCGGCTTGCGCAGGTACGCATGGGCCGCGCGCAGCACGTTGAAGGTGCCGTTGAGGTCGATGTCCACCACCGTGCKAAAGCCCTTGGCGGACATGCCCAGCGCCGGCGCCACGAAGTTGCCCGCGGCGCCGGACACCAGCACGTMGATATCGCCAAAGGCTTCATGCGCCTGCGCCAGCGCGGCKGCAATGGCCTCGGCGTCGCGCACGTCGGCGGCCAGGCCCAGCGCGTCGGCGCCCAGCGCGCGCAGCGCCTCGGCGGCGGCCTGCACCCGCTCCGGCGTGCGGCTGGCCACGGCCACGCGCGCGCCGGAGCGGGCGAAGGATTTGGCAATGGCGAGGTTGATGCCGCTGCTGCCGCCCGCCACKAAGACCGTCTTGCCCTGGAAGTCGTCCATCGMCGCGCTCACGGACKGCCGCCGCCGCAGACCAGCACCTGGCCGCTGACGTAGTTGGACTCGGGGATGCAGAACATATAGACCGCGCCCGCCGCTTCTTCCGGCGTGCCGCCGCGGCCCAGCGGGATCAGGGCCTCGGCGTTCTTGAGCACCTGCGGGTTCACGCCCACCTTGATCTGCTGGCCGGCAATGTCGATGCTGGCGTCGGCGTCCGCCGGCGTCTCGGTCAGGCGCGTCATGATCAGGCCGAAGGCCACGCTGTTGACGTTGACCTTGTAGCGGCCCCATTCCTTGGCCATGGCGCGGGTCAGCCCGTTGATGCCGGCCTTGGCGGCGGCGTAGTTGGCCTGGCCGGCATTGCCGTACACGCCGGAGGTGGACGAGATGTTCACCACCTTGCGGAACACCGGCGTGCCGGCCTCCGCTTCGCGCTTGGCCGCCTCGCGGATAAAGCCGGATGCCGCGCGCAGGATGCGGAAGGGCGCCGTCAGGTGCACCGCCAGCATGGCTTCCCATTGCTCGTCGCTCATCTTCTGCACCACGTTGTCCCACGTGTAGCCGGCATTGTTGACGATGATGTCCACGCCGCCAAAGCTGTCCAGCGCCTGCTTCACAAAGCGGTCGGCAAAGCCGGGTTCGGTCACGCTGCCCACGCAGGCCACCGCCTCGCCGCCGGCCGCGCGGATGTCCGCCACGGTCTGCGCGGCGGGGTCCGCATCCAGGTMGTTGATCACCACGCGCGCGCCTTCGCTGGCGAGCTTGAGCGCGATCTCGCGGCCAATGCCGCGCCCGGAGCCGGAAACCAGCGCCACCTTGCCTTCGAGTTTGCGAGTCATCGTTGCCTCCTGTTGTCTGTCTCTATGTGTCTGAACTGCACTGATCTGATCGGATTGAGTAGGGGGGCGCCGGCCTTCACGCCAGCGCAATCACCGCTTCGCCCGCCAGGCGGGTCTGCCCGTCCTGGTTCACGGTAGACACCACCACGCGCGCGCGGCGCTCGCCGTCCTGCTGCAGCAGCTCCGCCACGTGGCCCGAGCACGTGATGCGCTCGCCCACCTGCGTGATGGCGGCAAAGCGMACGCTGAACGCGCGGATGGCCGGCTGCGGCGCCCAGTTGGTCAGCACGCGGCCCAGCCACGCCATGGACAGCATGCCGTGGGCAAACACGTCCGGCATGCCGGCCCCGCGCGCAAAGTCCGTATCCACGTGGATCGGGTTGTGGTCGCCCGATGCCCCGCAATACAGCGCCAGCGCCAGGCGGGAGATGGGCGGGGTCTCGAACGCGGGCAKCGCATCGCCCACCTTCAGGCTGGCCAGGTCGATTTCWGCATGGCGCATATCAGGCTCCCACGGCGTTGCGCACCACGGTCACGCAGCGCAGTTCCGCCACGCGCTCGCCGCGCTGGTTGGTGACATCGGTGGTGCGCACCACAAACTCCAGCGCGCCGCCTTTCTTGTCGTAGATATCGTCGATGCGCTGGCGGAACGTCAGCGTGTCCCCCGCATACGCCATCGCGTGGTAGGTAAAGCCCTGCTCGCCGTGCAGCAGGCTGCGGTAGTCCATGCGCAGCAGCTCGCGGATCGCCGCCGGGTCGGGCGACTCCATCTCCAGGCAGAACAGGAAGGTCGGCGGCACCGGCAGCGCGGGCATGCCGGCGGCGCGCGCCGCGGCTTCGTCGCTGTAGACGGGGTCGGTCTGCCCGGTCGCCTTGGCAAAGAACCGCAGGCGGCCAGCCTCCACGTGCGCGCTGAACGGCGGGAACACATGCCCGATGTATTGCTTGTCGATCATGGCGTCTTTCCTCACGCGGCCTGGTACAGGGTCACCACGCAGGCGCCGCCCAGGCCCAGGTTGTGCTGCAGCGCCGTGCGCGCGCCCTCTACCTGGCGCTGGTCGGCCGTGCCGCGCAGCTGCCACACCAGCTCCGCGCACTGCGCCAGGCCCGTGGCGCCCAGCGGATGCCCCTTGGACAGCAGCCCGCCCGACGGATTGGTCACCACGCGCCCGCCGTAGGTGTTGTCGCCGTCCACGATGAACTTCTCCGCCGTGCCCTCGGGCGTGAGGCCCAGCGCCTCATAGGTGATCAGCTCGTTGGCGCTGAAGCAGTCGTGCAGCTCCACCACGTCCAGGTCTTCCGGGCCCACGCCGGCGGCCTCGTACACCTGGYGTGCGGCGGCGGCCGTCATGTCATAGCCCACCACCTTGCGCATGTCGCCACTCTCGAACGTGCTGGGCGTATCGGTGGTCATGGCCTGCGCGGCAATCACCACGCGGCGGTCCAGGCCGTGCTTGCGCGCAAACGCCTCCGAGCAGACGATGGCCGCGGCCGCGCCGCACGTGGGCGGGCAGCACTGGTAACGCGTGAGCGGCCCAAACACCGCGGGGGACGCCATCACCTCCTCCAGCGTCAGCGTCTGGCGGAACACCGCCAGCGGATTGCGCGCCGCGTGCTGGCGCKCCTTCACCGAAATACGGCCGAAGGTATMGGCACGGATGCCGTGCTCCTTCATGTAGTCCAGCCCGGCCCCGCCGAAGAACTGCGCGGCGCGCGGCGCATCCGGCTGGTAKCCCTGCTGCGCGGTCATGGTGTCGACAAAGCGGGCCATCGGGGACGGCCGGTCGTCATAGGCGCCCTTGAGCGCGCCCGCCACCATCTGCTCGAACCCCAGCGCAATCGCGCATTCCACCTGGCCGCTTTCCACCGCCTGGCGCGCCAGGTACAGGGCGCTTGAGCCGCTGGAGCAATTGTTGTTCAGGTTGAACACGGGAATGCCGGTCAGCCCCACGCCGTAGACCGCGGCCTGCCCGGCGGTGGAGTCGCCGTACACGTAGCCCACGTACGCCTGCTGCACGTGCTGGTACGCCACGCCCGCGTCATCCAGCGCCAGCCTGGCGGCGCGCGCGCCCATCACGTGATAGGGCTCGCTGGCGCCCGGCTTGCTGAAKGGAATCATGCCCACGCCCACCACGTGGACGGCGCGTTTCATCTGGGTCATTCTCTGGTCTCCTGGTCTGGCGGCCGGGCCGCCCCTCGCAATGCAGTGTGCCCCGCGTGCCCGCGCMCGCCAATCGCCGATCGGGACAAAACCATTGGCAAAAAGTATCAAGCTGCAGCATGGGCAAGCAGCTGGCACGGCGGCATGCCGCGCCGCGCGCTTCAGTCCAGCCGGATGCCCAGCTCGCGCACCACCACCTTCTCCCGCTCGTACTGCTGCGCGGCGAACTGCGCATACTGGTCGTTGCTCAGGTACACCTCCTGCAGGTCGATGGCCTCCAGCGCGGCCTGGTACGMCGGCGACTGCGCGGCCTTGCGCAACGCGTCATGCAACTGCCTGACCACGGCGGGGTCCATGCCGCGCGGCCCCACCACGCCCACCTGCGAGCTGGCGGTAATGTCAAAGCCGCGCTCCTTCAGCGTGGGCACGTCCTTGAAGCGCGGAAAGCGCGCGTCGCCCACAATCGCCAGCGGCCGCACCTTGCCGGCCACGGCATACGGGCCCCAGCCGGGGTCCAGCACCGMGTCGATATCGCCCGCCATCAGCGCCATCAGCTCCTCCGAGCCGCCCTTGTACGGCGCGAAGGTGAACTTGGCGCCGGCGGCCTTGCCCAGCTTCTCCATGGCGATATGGCCCGAACTGCCGGTGCCCACCGCCGCGTAGGTGACCTTGCCCGGATTGGCGCGGGCATACGCCAGGAAGTCTTCCAGCGTCTTCCACGGCGCGTCGGCGCGCACCACCAGCCCGTAGCGGTAGTTGGTCAGGCCGATGATGTAGGTGAAGTCCTTGCGCGGGTCGTACACCGTCTTCTGCAGGTGCGGCATGCGGAAGATATTGGCCGCCACCAGCGCCAGCGTGTAGCCGTCCGGCGCGGCGGTCTGGCTCATCACCGTGGCCGCCAGCGTGGCGCCGGCGCCAGGCTTGTTGATGGGCACGATGCTTTGCTTGAGCTCCTTGCCGGCGGCATTGAGCAGGGCGCGCATCGGCGCGTCGGTGGGGCCGCCCGGCGGGAACGGGATCCAGAACTCGATCGGCCTGGCCGGATAAGGGCCAGCGGCCAGCGCCGGGGCAGACACGGATACGGACACGGCCGCCGTCAATGCCGCCAGCGCCAACATACCCCCCAGGCCACCCAGGCGCCGCGCCAGGCTACGCCAGGCCGGGCGGGGCAGGGCGCCCGCCTTTGTTTTGTCTTGCATGGTTGTCTCCTTTGTTCTTGTGTGCGTGTCGCAGGCGCTTGGCTCCTGTCGCGCCAAGGCTAGCCGGCCGGCACTCCCGCCCACAATTGCCGGAACGCCCAAACCGATTGGCAGAAACGCTCATGCCCGCGCGGCTGCCCGCCGGGCCGGTGTCATTTCCTGCCAATCGCGTTGAGCGGTTCCGCAATTGGCGTGGGCGCGCTGCGGCGCTTAAATGTGCGGAGACCTGCAGACCATCACGCCGATCCGCGCTGGCCCGCGCCCGCGGGCGCAGGCGCAGGCCAGCGCCGCCCCGCACCGCTGGCGCATGCGCCACGGGGCGAGGCAGCCGCCACCCAGCACAAGGAGACAATACCCATGCACCTGACCGCCGGACTACACCGCTCCCTGCAACGCCACCCCGACAAGATCGCCCTGGTAGACGGGCAGACCCGCCTGACCTTCCGCCAGCTGGCCGCGCGCGTGGCGCGGCTGGCCGGCGCGCTGCAATCCMTGGGCGTGGCGCGCGGCGACCGCGTGGCCGTGCTCGCGCCCAACGGCGCGGCGTACGTGGAAACGGAGCTGGCGGTCTKGTGGGCCGGCGCCGTGCTGCACCCCGTCAACACCCGCTGGAGCCAGGCCGAGATGGCCTTCGCCCTGCACGACTGCGGCGTGCGCGTGCTGCTGGCGGGCGAACCCTTCGCCGCGCTGGCCGGCGCGCTGCGCCGCCAGGTGCCGGGCCTGCAGGCCATCGTCCATGTCGGCCCGCAGCCGGCGCCCGCCGGCATGCTGGACTACGCCGCGCTGATCACCGACGCCCAGCCGGTGGCAGACGCCCGCGCCGCCACGGCGGACCTGGCTGCCATCCTCTACACCGGCGGCACCACCGGCTTCCCCAAGGGCGTGATGCTCTCCCACGGCAACCTGTGGGCCTCGTGCATCGGCCGCATGGCGGACGTGCCCAACCCGCCCKACTTTGTCTCCCTGCTGGTGGCGCCGCTGTTTCACGTGGCCGGCCTGGGCCGCCTGGTGGGCCAGCTGGTGGTGGGCGGCACCTGCGTCATGCTGCCGGGCTTCCAGCCCGACACCGTGCTGCGCACCATCGCGCAGGAAGGCATCTCAGACATGGTGCTGGTGCCCAGCATGATCCAKATGCTGGTAGATGCGCCAGGCTTTGCCGGGTACGACCTCACCAGCCTGCGCCGCATTGTCTGGGGCGCCGCGCCCATCGCGCTGCCGCTGCTGGAGCGCGCCATGGCCGCGCTGCCCGGCGTGGAATTTCTCCACGCCTACGGCATGACGGAGACAGCCGCCTCGGTGTCCGCCCACMACATCGGCAGCACCCCGCAGGCGCGCGAAGGCGGCCGCCTGCGCTCTGCCGGCCGCGCCGGCTACGCGGCCGAGCTGCGCATCGCCGGCCCCGACGGGCGCGAGGTGCCCACCGGCAGCATGGGCGAGATCCTGGCGCGCGGCCCCGCGGTGATGATGGGCTACTGGAACCGCCCCGAAGAAACCGCGCAGGCCCTGCGCAACGGCTGGCTGCACACCGGCGACAGCGGCTACATGGACGACGAGGGCTACCTCTACGTGGTGGACCGCATCAAGGACATGATCATCTCCGGCGGCGAGAACGTGTACCCCGCCGAGGTAGAGGAAACGCTGGGCCGCCACCCGGCCGTGGCCACCAGCGCCGTCATCGGCATCCCCGACGAGAAATGGGGCGAGGCCGTGCACGCCGTGGTGCTGCTGCGCGAGGGCGCGCAATCCACCGCGGATGAGCTGCGCGCGCACTGCCGCACCTGGCTGGGCGCGTACAAATGCCCCAAGAGCTTCGCGTTCCGCAGCAGCCTGCCGTTGTCGGCGGCGGGGAAGGTGCTCAAGAGTGAGTTGAGGAAGGAGTTTGGGGATGGGGTTTGAGTGTTTTCCGCCCCGCCTCCCGGCGCAGCACGGCGCCTTTGCCACAGACCCGCTGCTGCCAGGAGCCCGGAATCGAACGGAGCGCATGCCAATACGACGGTAAATTGGGGTACCAGGAGGCAATCGGCCAGATTGCTGGCGGACATGCTTCAGACTGGCAGGATCGAGACGTCTTCGAAGTCTCCATAAGAAAAGGGCCCGGCTGGTATGCCGGGCCCGCACTTCTTTACTTCGTCACCTCAGGGGTTCGCCGATCTGGCTGCGCGCCATGTAGATAGCGGCGCGCAGGGGCCGTCCGACACATATCGCATCGCCGTACAGCTCGAAGTGCATGGCAAAGGCGGCGCCCGATGCCTGCATGATGAACTCGCGGTGGGAAGCACCATCGAGATGACGGGGCCATTCAACAGCTTTCCACTTCACGCCATGGCGTCGTCCCGCGTCAGTGTCGTGGCCGGTGGTATTGGCGTAACACCTTTAGTCTCGATGGCCCACGCACTCAGAGCGCAAGGCATCCCGTTTGAATTGCACCGCATGCACGCCGCAGTTCTCATGACCGAGGAACGGACTATTACCGCCCCCGTGATTCCCATCCGCTGATCGCACGGCACCTTCCCTTCAGAGAGAAGAGAGAACCACATGGGAGAAGCAGAGCATTGCCGCCAGAGATGGCCGGTGCTAACGATGCCGCGTGCGAATCCGGTGCTGGCCATCAACTTGCACCAACTTGTCCCCGGTCGCATTCGTATAGTGTTCTAGAGGCAGGTCGTCAGGAGTTTGGTCACACGATTAGTGCTAATTGCATCACATCGCATCGCATCACCCGGGATGGCCTCGCATGCGCGGGTCAGGCGATCAGACAAGAGGTCCACCAAAAAGAACCAAAGACCATGGAACCCTCAAACCACGGAAGTATGCTTGGCACGYTGCGCCTTGCAAGGCTGGCGAATCGCAGGCCCCGCCTGTGGCTCGGGGTGTTCGCGCTGCTCGCTGGCTGTGGGTCTATCGGCCCCACGACCATCGTTGCGGACCGCTTCGACTACAGCGCGGCGATCGCGGACTCCTGGAAGCAGCAAACGCTGCTGAACATCGTCAAGCTTCGCTACATGGACCTGCCGGTCTTTGTAGACGTGGCGTCGGTTGTCAGTGGTTACTCGTTGCAGACTGGTGTGTCTATGAACAGCACTGTCTCCTCGGCCAACACCGTACAGGGCAATTTCGTTTCCGCCGGGGTACAAGGGGTATATACGGACCGGCCTACCATTACCTACACGCCAGCGACCGGGCAACGGTTTGTGCAGGGGCTGATGGTGCCGATCGAGCCCAGAAACATCTTCTTCATGCTTCAGAGCGGCTATGCCGCAGATTTCCTGCTGAGCATGACCGTGGAGTCGCTCAATGGCGTGCGCAATCGTTCGACGGTTGCAGGGGCGATGCGCGAGGCGGATCCCGCGTTTCTGCGAGCCATCGCATTGCTGCGCGACGTGCAGGGCGCCGGCGCGTTCGGGATGCGTGTTGAGGATAGCAAGAGCAAAGGTTCAACCGCCGTCGTGCTTTTCCGGCGTGACGGCGTGACTCCCGACATCGAGGAAAAAATGACCGAGATCCGCCGCCTGCTCAGAATGCCACTGACCAGGCAGGAGTTCATCCTCCGGTATTCCCCAGCCCGCGGCGCGGACGACGAACTTGCGGTGAACAGCCGCTCGATGCTGCAAATCATGAGCGCCTTTTCCAGCTACCTGGACGTTCCGGAGGAACACATCAGAGACCACAGTGCGCTGCCTGCGGTTGCGCCGGGCACAACTGAGAGGCAACAAGGCGCCCTAAGGATTCACAGTGGCAAGGAAAGGCCCGCCGAGCCATATGCTGCGGTACGGTACCGTGGCTACTGGTTCTGGGTTGAGCAAGGCGACCTGACAACGAAACGCGCCCTTGCGGCCATCATGTTGTTCTTCACGCTGGCGGATACCGGCAGTAAGGAGTCGCAGCCGTTGATCACCATCCCAGCCCAGTAGCGCGGCTCCCCAGCACGGGGCCGCCAGTCGACGTAGGCGCAGTAAAGGAGCCCCCGGCGCCGACATGCGAAGCTCGCTCCTGCCCGGAGCGAGATACCTGACTTGCCTTGCTGTCCGACTGCCTCCTACCCAACGGGATAGCTCTCGGCGATGGTCGTGCCGATCGTTGCCGCTGTTGCAGCAGACAACGTCCATCCAAGATGGCCATGGCCGGTGTTGTAGAACACCCGTGGCGCCCTGCCTTTTGACACGCGCGGCATCATGTCCGGCATCATCGGGCGAAGCCCCGCCCAGGGGACTACGCGGGAGGTATTGATTCGGAAGTTGCGACGCGTCCATGACACGAGCGGCTCGATGCGGTCGGCTCGGATGTCTCGGTTTTGTCCATTGAATTCGGCGGTACCTGCCACGCGGAACCTGTCCTTGCCAAGTCTGCTCGTCACGATCTTTGCGCTTTCGTCGAGCAGGCTGACCCACGGCCCGTTCGCCACGCTGTCGGCATCGTCCAGGTGCACGGTAATGGAGTATCCMTTGACCGGATAGACATTGATCCTGTCGCCCAGCATGCCGGCAATATGCCGGCTGCCCACACCGGCACAAACCACCAGCGCATCGCCGGCGATCTCGTACGCGGCACCGGCGTGGACCGATGGCGACGCCACACCGTCCACCGCCTGCAGGCCGATACGCACGCCGCTGGCGGATAGGTCGATGCTTCGCACGTCCCAGCCCTGCAGGAAGCGCACGCCGCGGCGCTCGCAAGCGAGCGCCAGGCCGCGCGTGAACTTATGGATATCCCCGGTTGAATCGGATGGCGTGAAGTACCCGCCAAAGTATTGGCCTTGCAACGTCGGCTCGATCGCCCGGATCTCCTGCGGCGACACCGCAAAGCGCTCCAGTCCGCCTGCCACGAGTAGCGCGTTCGTCCTGCCCGCGGCCTCGAAAGCCGCTTTGTCATGATAGAAGTGCAGGATGCCGCGGCGCTCCAGATCGAACTGGATATTCTCCTGCTCGGCCATGGCAAAGAGATGCTGGCGGGCGGCAATCGCCAACTTCGTCGTTTCGATGGTGTTCTCCCGATAACGCGCGATGTTCGACACAAACTCCCCCATCCACGAGTATTTGTGCAACGACGGCTT
>NZ_JBFTLQ010000037.1:0-99683 GCF_056396525.1 Cupriavidus sp. 05T41 | reverse complement strand
GTCTACCTGGCGGCGCATGGCCTCGACCTGCGCGGCGGCGGCGCGGGCCGCCTCGCCGGGCAGCCGTCCGGCCTCGTTGGCCAGGATGGCCAGCGGCGTCTTGACGGCGTGGGCAAGGTCGGCGGCCTGGCGGCGCGAGCGCGCCAGCGCATCGGCGTTGCGCGCGAGCAGGGTGTTGATCTCGGTCACCAGCGGCACCACCTCGGATGGCCACGTGCCGCCCAGGMGGCTTTCGCGACGCGCCTGCATGGCGGCCAGCGCTTGCCGCAGGCGCGCCAGCGGGGCCAGGCCGAACTTCACCTGGGCCGCCACCGCCAGCAGCAAGCCGGCACCCAGCGCGGTCAGGGACCAGCCCAGCAGGCGGTTGAAGGCCTGGCGCGCGGCCCTCAGCTCAGTGCGGTCGAGTGCCACGGAGAGCGTCACGGGCGTGTCGGCCGAAGCCAGCACGATGGGGCGTGACACCACCAGCAGCGATTGTCCGTTTGGCCCGGGGCGGATCTCGGCGTGGCTGCCCGCCACCCGGTTGCCCACCGTGGCCGGCATTTCCGCATCCCACAGCGAGCGCGAACGCAAGGTGGCGCGGCCGGACTGCGCCTGCCAGTAGGCGCCGGAGTAGGGCAATTCATAGCGTGGATCGGCCGGCGCGCGCGTCAGCGTGAGCTTGCCGTCGGCGCTCCAGTCCAGCGCGGCGGCCAGGCTGGTGAGCTGGTTGTCGAGCTGGCGCACATAGGTCTGGTTGACGTGGCGCGCGAACAGCGTGGAGAGCAGCCAGCCGGTGCCGCCGAGCGCGGCAACCAGCCAGATTGCCGCCACGGCGAGCAGCCGGATTGCCAGGGACTGGCGCATGGCTCAGTGCGCCGCGGGGGCGGGCGGCKGGCGCAGGCGGTAGCCCTGGCCGCGCACGGTTTCGATGACGTCCACGCCGAGCTTGCGCCGCAGRCGGCCGACGAAGACCTCGATGGTATTGCTGTCGCGGTCGAAATCCTGGGCGTAGATATGCTCGGTCAGCGCCGCCTTGCTGACGATGGCGCCCGGATGATGCATGAGGTAGTCCAGCACCTTGAACTCATGCGCCGTCAGCACCACCGCGGCACCGTCCACGGTGGCCACGCCCGTGCGCGMGTTCAGCCGCACCGGCCCGCAGGCCAGCTCCGGCGCGGGCATGCCATGGGCGCGGCGGATCAGGGCGCGGATGCGGGCCAGCAACTCCTCCATGCGAAAGGGTTTGGCGAGGTAGTCGTCGGCGCCTGCGTCGATGCCTTCGACCTTGTCGGTCCAGCTGTCGCGCGCCGTCAGGATCAGCACCGGCACGTTGACCTGCGCAGCGCGCCAGCGGCGCAAGACGGACAAGCCGTCCAGCCCGGGCAGGCCGAKGTCCAGCACCACTGCGTCGTAGGKCTCCTGGGCGCCGAGGTGCCAGCCGTCGAGGCCGTCGGCGGCCGTATCCACGGCATAGCCGGCGCTGACCAGGCTGGCGTGGATCTGGGCGGTGAGCGTGGCTTCGTCTTCCACCAGAAGGATGCGCATGCGGGCTCAGGTGTTGTCAGGGGGTATGCGGGGTGTCTTCAGGGTGTCTTCAGGGCTTCTTGCGGGCCTGGTCGAGGTCGCGTCCCTTGGCCTTGAGCAGGGTCGCGGTGCTGGCGTCGTACTCGAGCTTGGCGACCGAGCCACCGGGCAGCAGCAACTTCACCTCGTACTGCCAGATACCGTCGTCGCGGTCGAGCTTGACGCCGATCACGTCGCCCGCGAACTGCGCGGAGACTGTCTCAAGTATGCGCGAGAGAGGCAGGATCTGGCCGGACTGCACCGCGGCGCGCGCGCGGTCGGCGTCATTGTCGGCACGCGCGGKCGGCACCGCGCCCAGCAGCGCGAGCGCGGCGAGCAACGGCAGCAGCGCGCGCGGAGCGCGGGCGAGCATGGGCTTGCGGGCGGGAAGGCGTGCGGGAGAGCGGGGGTTCATCGGGCGCAGTGTGCGGAGTCTTGCCTGAACGGAAGCTGAATGCCGTACTCAGGCTTGGTTCAGGGAGCGGCCGTCAGAATGAACCCATTCATCGTCACCGCATTCCAGGAGCMAGGCCATGCAAGGCATTCGCGTCACCCATGATAGCCCTTCCCGCCGCCGCGACGGCAGCACGCGCGCTKCGCTCCTGCTGGCCGGTGCGGTGCTGGCAGTCCTGCTCGGGGTGGTCGCGCCGTTCTGGGCGCAGGTGGATGCGCATGCGGTGCTGCACGAGTGGAAGCATCTGGACAGCGGGCTGTCGATGATCCTGCTTGGCGCGCTGGTGCTTGGGCCGGTGCTTGCCTTCSGGCTCGACGCGTAAGCGTAGCCGGCTCCGCCTGCGTTCAGCGCCCCCGGTTGAACAGCGGCGAAGTGTGGCTGGCCGCCGCGAGTTCGGCCGCCGCCGCAAGCAGCGCGGGCCCCAGGCTCGCCATGCGCTTCTCGTCGAGCCGGATCAGCGGGCCGGCAATACTGATCACGCCGATGGCGGGATGGCCGCGCCGCTGCACCGGCGCCGCCATCGCCGTCATGCCGGGCGCGAAGACTTCGTTGATGGTCGCGTAGCCGCGTTCGCGCGCKGCGTGGATGAAGGCGAGCAGGGCCTTGACCGTGGTCGGCGCATTCGGCCCGTATTCCCGGGGCTGTCCGTAGCCCTGCCGCGACACCAGTTCCAGCGCGCGCTCGTCGCTCATCGTGAGCATCCAGGCGTGCCCCGTCGCGCTGCAGGACAGGGTCGTGTCCATGCCCATGTCCGGGTCGTAGCGCAGGCCTTTGAGCGCGCCTTGTGCCTTGGCTACCCAGGTCAGCCGGTCGCCGTCGACGATCGCCAGCCGCACCAGTTCGCCCGAGGTCTCCGCCAGCCGGTCCAGGGTCGCCTGCGCCATGTCGACGATGCCGGCCGTGGCCAGGAAACCCAGGCCGAGGCCGACCAGCTTGGTCGTCAGTACGTAATCCCCGTGTTMGCGCAACTGGCGCACGTAGCCATAGGTCTTGAGGTCGGTCAGGAGGCGGTGGCAGGCGCTGCGCGGAATATCMAGTTCGTCCGCGATGGCGGCAAGTGGCGTGCCTTCCACCTGTGTCGCGAGATATTCCAGGATTCCCAGCGTTCGTTCCATCACGCCTGACATRGCGTTCTCCTTCCGTGGTGCGCGGCAGCGGCAGGCGGCCGCCTCAATCCACAATTACTTGCATCGTCATTTCATAATACAACAAGAGATTCCACTTTGGAATGCGGTTCCACAACTGCTGCTACGATGGTTTCACTGGGMCGGCCGGCATGGCGACGGGCCAAGGACACCCTGGTGAGAGCATGCGAGGCATTCGACCCGCAGCATGACGGATTGAAGGAGACAATATGATTGACGAGACCCAGCACCATTCACACGCGGCGATGCGCACGYGGGCAGTCACGGCCGCCACGATCGGCACCGCGCTGGAATGGTTCGATTTCACGCTGTACGGGGCGCTGGCGGCGACCATCCTGCCGAAGCTGTTCTTCCCGGCGATGGATCCGACTTCGGCGCTGCTCGCGTCGCTGGCCACGTTCGGCGTGGGCCTGGCGGCCCGGCCGCTCGGCGCCATCATCTGCGGGCATCTCGGCGACAAGCTCGGGCGCCGCAATCTCATGCTGGGCACGGTATCGATCATGGKGCTGTCATCGGTGCTCATGGGCCTGCTGCCGACCTATATGCAGATCGGCGTGTGGGCACCCGTGCTGCTGGTCGCGCTGCGCATCCTGCAGGGCTTCGCGCTCGGCGGCGAGTCCACCGGGGCGCAACTGATGGCGATCGAGCACGCCAGCCCGGACCGTCGCGGCAAGTACTCCGGCCTGCTGGGCCTGTGCTCGCCGCTGAGCCAGATCCTGGCCAACGGGGTGTTGCTGCTGCTGGCGTCGACCATGTCGGCCGATGGCTTCGAATCCTATGGCTGGCGCATTCCGTTCCTGCTGAGCTTCGTGCTGGTGGTGGTGGGCGTCTATATCCGCCTCAAGGTCAGCGAAACGCCGGCGTTCGTCGAATTGCGCAAGACGCAGGTGGCCGAAGCCGGCAATCCGCTGCGCGATGCCCTGCGTTTCCACTACAAGACCGTGATCCGCTGGATGCTGTTCTTCTGCGGCCCGGCGGCGATCTTCTACCTGATCGTGGTGTTCTCGCTGAGCTACATCACCAAGACGCTCGCAGTACCGAAACAGACTGGCTTCCTGTTGTTGATGGGCGCCAACGTCTGCGCCATCTTCGGCGCGATGGCGGGCGGCATGCTCAGCGACAAGATCGGGCGCAAGAAGGCGCTGGCCATCGGCTCGATTGCCACGCTGCTGATCCTGTTCGTGTATTTCGCGATCCTCGACACGAAGAGCTTCGTCCCGATGCTGGCGATCATGGGCCTCTTCCTCGGTTTCACGCAGTTCCAGAGCGGCATCCAGCCGGTTGCATTCGCCGAAGCCTTCCCTACCAATGTGCGCTACTCGGGMTCCGCGCTGGCCTATACCGGCGCCAACCTGATCGCCGGCGGCCCGATGCCGGTGGTAGCCGTGTGGCTGCTCGCGGTGTGCAATGGCTCTCCGTGGGGCGTGGTGGCCGTCTGCGCGGTGTTCAACCTGGTCTCACTGGCCATGATCCTGACCGCGCCGGAAACGCTCGGCATCGACATGAACCGTGTCGATCCCGCGGTCGACCCCGCCGCGAATATCGTCGGCCGCGAGCCTTTCGCGCAGCCCGGCATCAGCAAGACTCACTGAATTTCTAGCGTTCCGAACACCATCATGTCCAAACTCGTCTATGTATTGAACGGCTCGAACCTCAACATGCTGGGCAAGCGCGAGCCGCACCTGTATGGCACCACGACCCTCGCCGAAGTCCGGCAGCAGGTCGAGGCGCTGGCCGACTCGCTCGGACTCGCCTGCGAGTTCCGCCAGACCAACAGCGAAGCCACGCTGGTCGACTGGCTGCAGGAGGCGTTCGAGCGCGACGCCGGCGTGATCATCAACCCGGCCGGCTTCTCGTTCGCCTCGATCCCGGTGCTCGATGCCGTGCGGCTGATCCATCGGCCGGTGATCGAGCTGCACATCACCAATATCCACAAGCGGGAAGAAACGCACCGGCATTCGCTGATCTCGCGCGCGGCGACGGCCGTGATCTGCGGGCTGGGCGTGGATGGCTACCTGGTCGCCATGCAGGCCATGGCCACGGCGCTGCGCAAGTCCGCCAGCCAGTAAATTGGGGGCCGGCTGCGCCTACCTCGACCGGATGCGCCGCCGGCCCCGCGCTTGCGTGCGATCGCGCCAGGCGTTGCGTCCTTGCTTCGGGAACTGCGCCCTGAACTTCGGCGAGGTCCCGGGAGCGGACCACTCGCCTTAGGCAGTTTCCGAACGGGTTTCCATGTGTGGACAACGTCCCGTCCCGGGTCCTAAACTKAGCCAACAATAAAAAACGTACGACCGTTCTTATTTATTTGCCTGGCGCATGACCAACCATGCGCGAGCGGCATGGCCGGTGCGATGCGTTCATCTTCCGGGTCATTCTCTCTCGCAAGGTCATTCAGACAGGAGACAGGCATGGAATCAAAAAACGCCCCGCTGGTAGCCGAGTTGTTGCGCGATGCGCCGAAGAACTGGGGCAAATGGGGCCCCGATGACGAKGTGGGTTCGCTGAACTACCTCACGCGGGCCGAGGTGTTGCGCGGCGTGGCATCGGTGCGCTCGGGCAAGACCTTCACCTTGCAGATCCAGATGGGCAATCCCGCCGGCGATCCGGTCTGGCCGGGGCGTTCGCAGGCGCGCCGCCTCAACGTGATGGACAAGGGCCACTATCTGTGCGGCAAGGGCCCGAAGTTTCCCGGCGAGGCCGAGTACGCCGACGACATGATGATCATGTACCTGCAGGGCTCCACCCAGTACGACGCGCTGGGCCACGTCTGGTACGGCGACCAGTTGTGGAACGGATTCGATGCCAGGTCCACCATCGGCGGACTGGAAAAAGCCAGCGTGCTGCCCATCGCCGAGCGCGGGGTGGTGGGGCGCGGCGTCCTGATCGACATGGCGCGCCATCGCGGCAAGGCGGTGCTGGACCCGGGCGAGACCTTTACCCACCATGACCTGCTGGCTGCCGCCGAAACCCAGGGCGTGCGCATCGAGAAGCACGACATCCTGGTGGTCCGCACCGGCTGGATCGGCTCGTTCTACAAGCGCGACCAGGCCGAGTTCTACCGCAATTTCGTCGAACCGGGCCTGACCTATAGCCCCGAACTGGTCGAATGGTTCCATCGCATGGAGATCCCCAATCTGGTCACCGACACGATCGCCAACGAGGTCACGGTGGATCCGGAATCGGGCGTGGTCCTGCCGCTGCATAATGCGCTGATGCGCAACCTCGGCGTGACGCTGACCGAGATCGCGCAGCTMGACCCGCTGGCTGACGACTGCGCGGAAGACAAGCAATGGACCTTCCTCTACACGGCGGCACCTCTCAAGGTGGTCAACGGTAGCGGCGCGCCGGTCAATCCGGTGGTGATCAAGTAAGGAAGCTTGCCGCCGACGCCGGCCGTGCGCCGGCCTGCGTTCCTCCCGCAACCGCCGTCAATGGCTGCCGGATGCCGTCCGCGCTGCATCCGGCATTGGGCATCCGGCAGCCGTGCMAATCGAGGTACCTCATGACCCCTTACGAAGCCAAGCCCTGGTTGTCGAGCTACAACCCGGGACAGCCGCACGCCATCACCCCGCAGTACACCGACGCGCTGTCGATCTTCCGCGACGCCGCGCGCCGCGCGCCCGCCAGCCCGGCGATCCATTATTTCGACGCCACGCTCAGCTATGGCGAGCTGGACGAACTCTCCGACGCGCTGGCGGTGGCGCTGTCTGCCCGCGGCTGCGCGCGCGGCGAACGGGTCGCGCTCTATCTGCAGAACGTGCCGCAGTTCGTCATCGGCCTGCTTGCCGCTTGGAAACTCGGCGCCATCGCCGTGCCGGTCAACCCCATGAACCGTGCGCGCGAACTGCGTCTGGTGCTGGCGGACTCTGGCGCCAGGGCGCTGATCTGCCACGAATCGCTCTACGCGGAGGTGGTGAAGCCACTGTTCGAGGCGGAAACGAACCGGCAGGGCGGGCAGGAAGCGCCGCTGGCGTTGCCCGCGGTCATCACTACCTCCGAACTGGATTTCCAGGCGCGCGATGATGCGCGCGTGTTCGCCGCGGCCCGGCGTCAGMCCGCCGCCGGCGTGCCCGACCTGCTCGCGCTGGCGCAGGCGCATCGCGGCCAGCGGCCGCCTCCGGCCGCATGCGGCCCGGACGACCTGGCCATGCTGGTCTACACCTCCGGCACCACCGGCGTGCCGAAGGGCGCGATGAACACGCATGCAAACGTGGCGTTCAATGCGCAGGTCTACCGCGACTGGATCGGCCTGCGCGAGGGTGGCCCCATCCTTGGCGTGGCGCCGCTGTTCCATATCACCGGGCTGGTCGGCCATATTGCAGCGGCGTTMATCTGCGCCGCGCCGCTGGTGCTGGCCTGCCGCTTCGAGMCCGGCGTGGTGCTGGAGGCCATCCGCGAGCGCCGCATCGAGTTCACCATCGGCTCGATCACGGTGTTCATCGCGCTGATGAACCACCCGGACGCTACCCGCGCGCACTTCGCCACCCTGACCAGGATCTACTCGGGCGGCGCGCCGATCCCGCCGAGCGTGGTGGAGCAGTTCCGCGCCAGGTTCGGCCACTATATCCACAACGGCTACGGCCTGACCGAGACCAATTCGCCCACGCACGTGGTGCCACTCGGGCGCGAGGCGCCGGTCGACCCGGCTTCGGGCACCCTGGCGATCGGCGTGCCGGCCTTCAATGTCGACGCCTTTATCGGCGACGATGCGGGCCAGCCGGTGCCGGTGGGCGAGGTCGGCGAGATCATTTCGCGCGGGCCGATGATCGTGCCGGGCTACTGGAACAAGCCGGAGGAGACGGCACGCGCGATGGCGGGCGGCTATTTCCATACCGGCGACGTCGGCTTCATGGACGCGCAGGGCTGGTTCTACCTGGTCGACCGCAAGAAGGACATGATCGTTGCCGCTGGCTACAAGGTCTGGCCGCGCGAAGTGGAGGACGTCCTCTATACGCATCCGGCGGTGCGCGAGGCGGCGGTGGTCGGCGTGCCGGATGCCTACCGCGGCGAAACCGTCAAGGCCGTGGTCAGCCTGAAGCCGGGGGCCAGCGCTACGCCGGAGGCCTTGCTGGCCTGGTGCAAGGAACGCATGGCGGCGTACAAATACCCGCGCGTGGTGGAGATCATCGACGAGTTGCCGAAGACCGTGACCGGCAAGATCCTGCGGCGCGAGCTGCGCGGATAGGGCCGGTGCGCGCGCCGGGAAGCCTCGCCATTCCCGGCGCGCGCGCGKATTTTTCCGCCGATGGCGCAGCGAATGCGCGTGCGTGCGCGGTCTTCCCGCTCGCCGATTTCGTGTTTTTCCCTTGTTTTCAGGGGTCAATTCGATGCGTGGTGGTGCTTGCGCGCGACACAAGCGCTGGACGCCGGAGCAAAAACCCCCAAAAAACCCGGGGAAAACCCCGCTTTTTGCATCGGCATGTACGAAAACCCCTTGACGTGCGCTTGTTTCCGCTATGATTCAGTCGTTGCCGCGCGCCGATGACGCCCGACCAAGAGCCGGGCGAAATCGGATGCCACATCCCGCGCGGCACGATTTTGTTCAACTCATCTCTATCGATATGGCGACCAAAGCGAACCCGACCGCGAAGACTGCAACCAAGACCGCTGCCAAGAAGGCACCGGCAACCAAGGCACCCGTGAAGGCTGCCGCCAAGAAGGCCGCGCCGGCCAAGAAGGCTACCGCTGCTGCTGCGCCGACCGCGCGCCCGCTGAAGGACACCTTCAACAAGTCGAGCCTGGTCGCTMACCTGGTAGCACAGACCGAGCTGGATGCCAAAGCCGTGAAGACGGTCCTGGCCCATCTGGAAAACACCATCGTCAGCGCGCTGCACAAGAAGGGCGCCGGCGAGTTCACGCTGCCCGGCCTGATGAAGGTCACGGCGCAGCAAGTGCCGGCCAAGAAGAAGCGCTTCGGCAAGGACCCGTTCTCCGGTGAAGAGCGTTGGTTCCCGGCCAAGCCGGCGAGCGTCAAGGTCAAGGTACGCCCGCTGAAGAAGCTGAAGGACGCAGCCGCCGCCTGACCGGTGACTGTTTCGAGCTTGCACAGAGCTTGAATCCAGCTTGAAGAAGGAGCCGCCCGCCGGCTCCTTTTTTGTATCCGCCGCAGTCGTTCCCCAGTATCTTGCCGTCCCCGGCCAGCCGCCAGGCAGGCCGGCACCGCCTTTCCGGGAGATCGTCATGCCCAGCATCCAGTGCCGCCTGTGGCGGCTCGCACTGCGCCTGGTCCGGCGCAAGCACCGTTTTTCCAGCGMGCAGGCGCTGCACGAGGAAATTCGCAGACGCCGCAAGGCCGGTCGCGCCGAGCCTTCTGCCAGGCTGCTGGCCCGCCATGAAGTCAGCTCGGAAGCGATTGCGGGCGTGGATTTCGAGGTCTACACCGTGCGGCCGCGCGGCGCCGGCAGCGGTCGCCGCATCCTCTACCTGCACGGCGGCGGCTACGTGTTCGACATCGTCAGCCAGCACTGGGAGTTCGTCGGCAAGCTGGTCGACGAACTCGGCGCCACCGTGATCGTGCCGATCTACCCCCTGGCGCCGGAGCATACGCACCGTGAGGTCTTTGCGGGCCTGATGCCGCTCTACGAGCGACTCGTGCACGGCCACGATCCCGCCGGCCTTACCGTGATGGGCGACTCCGCCGGCGGCGGCATGGCGCTCGCGCTGGCGCAGCTGGCGCGCGACGCCGGCCTGGCGCTRCCGGGCCGGCTGGTGCTGCTGTCACCGTTTCTCGACGCCGGCGGCAGCAATCCCGGCATCGACGCGATCGAGCCGCTGGACCTGATGCTGTCGCGGCCAGGCGGCATCGAATGCGGCCGCGTCTACGCCGGAGACGATCCCGTCACGCTGGCGCAGGTCAGTCCCATCAACGGCAGCCTGCAGGGTTTGCCGCCGACCACGCTGTTCATCGGCACCCACGACATCCTGTTGCCGGACTGCCGCCTCTTTCGCGAGCTGGCACGGCAGCAGGGTCTGCCGCTGCGCTATTTCGAATACGAGGGCATGTTCCACGTATGGATGCTGCTGCCGATGCCAGAGGCCGACGCGGCCTTCGCGCAGATCCTGGCCGCGGTCGAAGCGGGCGATCCCCGGCATGCGCGCGACACCGTGCGATCGCAGGAGATGGTGTAAGGGCGCGTACGGGGGCCAGGTCGCGGCCGGCCCCCGTACCTTGCCGGTGCAACCGGCGCCAAGCCGATTCGGCGAAGAACGGCGATAATCGCGGGTTGCCGGCCTGGCCGGCCCCAAGGAGCATCCATGTTTTCTCGTCGTTACGGCGCGGTCTGGCTATCCGCGCTGGTCTTGCTCGCGCTTGCCACCTTCGCTGCCGTGCACCGCATCTCGCCTGCCTGGGTTGCCGCACCGGTTGCACTGCTGTTGATCGGGTTGCACGATATCGGCCAGTCGCGCCACTCCATCCTGCGCAACTACCCGATCTGGGGCCACCTGCGTTTCTTCTTCGAATTCATCCGCCCGGAAATCCGCCAGTACTTCATCGAGGACGACACGCACGAAATGCCGTTCTCGCGCCAGCAGCGCAGCCTGGTCTACCAGCGCGCCAAGAACGAGGTGGATAGCCGCCCCTTCGGCACCGAGATCGATGTGCGCGTGGCCGGGCATGAATGGATCAGCCACTCGCTCGCGCCCACCCGCATCCCTTCCGCGGACTTCCGCATCACCGTGGGCGAAGGCCGGGCTCAGCCGTATTCGTTGTCGGTGTTCAACGTTTCGGCCATGAGCTTCGGCGCGCTGTCTGGCAACGCCATCCGCTCGCTCAACCGCGGCGCGAAGATCGGCGGCTTCATCCACGACACCGGCGAAGGTTCGATCTCGCCCTATCACCGCGCCGAGGGCGGCGACCTGATCTGGGAGGTGGCGTCCGGCTACTTCGGCTGCCGCCGCGCCGACGGGGGCTTCGATCCCGACAAGTTCGCCGAGCAGGCCCGCTCGCCGCAGGTCAGGATGATCGAGGTCAAGCTCTCGCAGGGCGCCAAGCCCGGCCATGGCGGCGTGCTGCCGGCGGCCAAGGTGACGCCGGAGATCGCCGCCACGCGCGGCATCGCCATGGGCGAGGACTGCATCTCGCCGGCCACGCACAGCGAATTCTCCACGCCGCTGGGCCTGTTGCAGTTCGTCGACCGCCTGCGCAACCTGTCCGGCGGCAAGCCGACCGGCTTCAAGCTCTGCATCGGCCACCCATGGGAATTCTTCGGCATCGTCAAGGCCATGCTGGAATCCGGCATCCTGCCGGACTTCATCGTGGTGGACGGAGCCGAAGGCGGCACCGGCGCGGCGCCGCTGGAGTTCGTCGATCACATCGGCGTGCCGCTGCAGGAGGGTTTGCTGCTGGTCCACAACACGCTGGTCGGCGTGAACCTGCGCGACAAGATCCGCGTCGGTGCCAGCGGCAAGATCATCACCGCGTTCGACGTGGCCCGCACGCTCGCCACCGGTGCCGACTGGTGCAATTCCGCGCGTGGATTCATGTTCGCGCTGGGCTGCGTGCAGGCCCAGAAATGCCATACCGACCGCTGCCCGGTCGGCGTGGCCACGCAAGACCCGGTGCGTCAGCGCGCCATCGTGGTGYCGGACAAGGCCCAGCGCGTGGCCAATTTCCACCGTCAGACGCTGCACGCGCTGCAGGAACTGCTGCAGGCGGCGGGCCTGCAGCATCCGGGCGACCTCAAGCCGCACCATATCGTGCGCCGTATCTCGCCCAACGAAGTGCGGCTGATRTCCGAGCTGCTGAAGTTCCTCACGCCGGGCGATCTGCTCAACGGCAACTTCCGCTACCAGCTCTACGAGAAGTACTGGCCGCTGGCGCGTTCGGACAGTTTCTMGCTCTGATCCGGMGCCAGGCCACGCCGCTGGCGGCTAGCTGCMGCTCGCCTGCGGCGCCGGCAGCCGCGCGCGGCCGTGCTGCCGGAATGCCGTCGGCGTCTGCCCGACCTGCCGGGCGAAGAAGCGCGCGAAATACGCCGCATCGGAAAAACCCAGCGTGGAGGCGATCTGCTTGATGTCGAGATCGCTGTAGAGCAGGTCACGCTGTGCTTCCACCACCAGGCGCGAGTGAATCAATTGCAGTGCGCTGCGCCCGGCCAGTTGCTGGCAGATGCGGTTGAGCTGGGTAGGCGAGATGCCAAGCGTGGCGGCGTAGCCGGCGAGGTCCTGGTGCTGGCGGAAACGCGCTTCCACCAGTTGCTGGAATTGCTGGAAGTGGCGCGCGGTGCGGCCTGCAGGCTGCGCGCTGGCCTCGCCCGCTACGGAGATCCGGCKGGCGATACCGACCAGCAGCAGCGACAGCAGTGCCGACAGCGCGGCACCGCGCCACAGCGAGACCGTATTCATCTCCGCGCGAAACAGGCCAAGCGCCCCGGCCAGCACGGTGGCGTCGCTCGCATTCTCGCCGGGGCGTGCTTCGGCGGCTTCGAAGCTGGCGTGATAGGGCCGCTCGAACAGCGGCAGCGTGTCCGGCACGCCGGCCAGCAGGGTGTGGAGGTAATGGTCCGTCATGGTGATGACGATACCGTCCACGTCCGGGGTGAAGCGAAAGCCGTGCACGCAGCGCGGCGGCACGGTTACCACGGTGCGGTTCGCGAGCGGATATTCGCGGTCGTCGAGCAGTGCCCGGCCGCCGCCCTGGTGCACGTACAGCACCTGGAAAAAACGCTCGTGGCGGTGCGGCTTGATTTCCCAGTCATTGACGCCGCTGCGCTCGGGGATCGACTCGAAATGCAGCTGTTCCAGGAGCGGCTCGTTCGAGTTGACGCCGTAGAGAGAGTAGGTCGGGACGGTTTTCATGAGGCGGGGGCGGGCACCGGAGCTGCAATTGTCCCGCCCCGGGCAGGGGGCTGTCCATCCGCGCCGCGGATCAGGATCCCCGCCGGGCCTTACTGGTCTGCCCGGGCCCCCGACTTGCGCACGATCTCCGCCCACTTGTTGCCTTCGGCCACCGTATAGCGGGCAAATTCCGCGGGCGACGATCCCACCGGCTCGGCGCCCATGTCGGCGTACTGCCGTTGCACATCCGGCTGGCGCAAGGCCTGCGCCGCGTTCGCCGCCAGTTTTTCCACCACCGGGGCGGGCGTGCCGCGCGGCGCCCACAGGCCATACCACGTGCTGATATTGAAGCCCGGCAGGCCCGATTCGGCCACCGTGGGCACATCCGGCAGCGCGCGTGCGCGCTTGAGCGTGGTGACCGCCACCGCGCGCAGCTTGCCGGCCTTGATAAAGGGCATGGCGGACGGCATCGAATCGAACATCAACTGGATCTGTCCGCCCATCAGGTCGGTCAGCGCGGGCGAGCTGCCCTTGTACGGTACGTGCTGCATGGAGACATGGGCGGCGATCTTGAACGATTCGCCGGCCAGTTGCTGGGCCGAGGCATTGCCGGCTGAGCCGAAGTTGAGGCTGCCGTTGCGTGCCTTGGCATAGGCGATCAGGTCGCGCACGGTCTTGACCGGCGAGTCGTTGTTGACCACCAGCACCAGCGGTACGTCCGCCAGCTGCGTGACGGGCACGAAATCGCGGAAGGCGTCGTAGCGCATCTTGGCGTAGATGCTCGGGTTGATCACGTGCAGGGAGGCGTTGGCAAGCAGCGTATAGCCGTCCGGCGTGGCCTTGGCCACGCCCTCGGCGCCGATCATGCCGCTCGCGCCGGGCTTGTTGTCGACCACCACGGTCTGGCCCAGCGTGTCGCCCATCCTGACGGCGACCACGCGGGCCAGCAGGTCGGTGGGGCCGCCCGGGGGATAGGGCAGGACCATGCGGATCGGACGCTGTGGGTAGTCGTCGGCGGCGCGCGCGGGGGCCGCGCCGAGGGCKGCGACGGCCGTGGCGGCGCCCGCCAGCAGCGCTAGCCGGATCACGGCCCGGCGGGGCGCGTGGGGTTGGGAAGGCTGGGATGGCTCGATGCGGCTCTGCATGTTTCTGTCTCCTTGATTCTTATAGCGACTTTGCCAACGACCTGGCKGGCTTCGAGCGCGTGCAGCGCCTCGGCCAGCCCGGTCATCGGGAATACCTTCGATACGGTCGGGCGTATCTTTCCTGCACCGGCCCAGGCGTACAGCGTCTGCATCACCGCCTGCAAGGCGGGCGCGTGCTGCGCGCGTTCGTTGGCCGGCGTCCAGCCGATATAGCGGCCGACGAAAAAGCCGTGCAGGGTCAGGTTCTTGACCAGCATGAGGTTCAGCGGTGCCTGCGGGATGCGCCCGCTGGCGAAGCCGATGCTGAGCAGCCGCGCATTGGGCGCGGCCGCTCGCAGCGCCTGATCGAACAGATCGCCGCCCACCGGGTCGACCACCACGTCGGCGCCGCGTCCGCCCGTCACGCGCTTGACGGCCGCCGCCAGGTCTTCGGGGGCAAGCGCGTGCGCCGCACCGCGCCGCAGCGCTTCCTCGCGCTTGGCCTCGGTGCTGGCGCAGGCAATCACCTGCGCGCCGAGCTCGCGGGCGATCTCCACCGCCGCCAGGCCGACGCCGGCACCGGCGCCCAGTACCAGCACGGTTTCGCCGGGCTGCAGCGCGCAGCGCCATACCAGGCCGCAGTAGGCGGTGCCGTAGGACAGCGGGACCGGCAGCGCCTGCAGCGCGTCGACTTCATCTGGTATGGGGTAGACCGTGTATTCGGGCAGGCACACCTGTTCGGCAAAACAGCCCCAGTCGGCAATCGCCACCACGCGGTCGCCGGGGCGCAAGCGTGTCACGGCCGTGCCGCAGGCGACCACGCGGCCCACCGCCTCGGTGCCCGGCACGAAGGGCAGCGGCGGCCTGGTCTGGTAGCGCCCGGCCACCATCAGGCCGGTGGCGTGGCTGACGCTGGCATAGTCCACGGCCATCACCACCGCATGCGGGTCGATGGCCTCGGGTGCGGGAATGTCCGCCACGCGCACGTCTTCCGGCGCGCCGAACTGGTCGCAGAGCAGGGCGCGCATCATGCTTCGGTGCCCGTTGCCGGCGCCGCCTGCCGCACCACGCCGGCAGCCAGGTAGCGGTCGAGATGATCCTGGGTCACGCCCCATTCCCGCAGCACGGCCTCGGTGTGCTCGCCGATGCGAGGCGCGGCGCCGGCCAGCCGGCGCAGGCTCCTGGCGGGAATGCCGGCGAACGGCAGCATGCCGAGGCCCGGCTGGTCGATMTGCTGGAAGGTGCCCTGCTGCACTGCCTGCGGATGGTCCAGCACCTGCCGGTGGTCGCGCACCGGCGCGTGGAGGACATCGTGCGCCTGGAACACGCCGAGCCAGTGCGCCGTGCTTTCGCGGGCCAGGCAAGCCGCCACCGCGTCGCGCAGCCAGCCGGCATGGGCCATGCGACTGGCATTGTCGGCAAAGCGCGGGTCCGCCGCCCAGCCGGGCTGGCCGAGCGCCTGGCAGAGCCGGCCGAACTGCGCATTATTGAGGGCGAGCAGGGTGAGGTTGCCGTCGCGGGTGGAGAACACGCCGTTGGGCGCACTGACCGGACCGGCCGCCGCCGTGCCCTGGATGGCGTATTCGAGGATATTGTTGGCCTGCAAGGCACAGCAGGCGTCGAACAGGCTCAGTTCCACATGGGCGCCGGTGCCCGCCGTGCGGAAGCGCCGGCACAGGGCGGCGGCGCAGGCCTGCGCCGCGTAGAGGCCGGTAGCGGCATCGGCCAGCAGCATGCCGATGCGGCGCGGCGTACCGTCGGCAAGGCGGTTGGTGAACATCAGGCCGCTGTCGGCCTGCATGACCGAGTCCGAGGCGGGGTGCTCCGCATAGGGGCCATCGGCGCCGTAGCCGCTGATGGAGACGTAGACCAGCGCAGGATGGCGCGCGGCCAGCGCGGCATAGCCCACGCCCAGGCGCTCGGCCACCCGCGGCCGGAAGTTCTGCACCACCACGTCCGCCTGCAGGGCGAGGTCGAACAGCAAGGCCTTGCCGGCGTCGGTCGCGGCATCGATGCAGACGCCGCGCTTGCCGCCGTTGTAGGCCACCGACAGCGCGCTGTGGTCGCCGCGCACCACGCCGACATGCCGGCCCCAGTCGCCCGCGGGCGGATCGACCTTGATGACCTCGGCGCCCTGTTGCCACAGGATATGCGCGCAGTACGGCCCGGCAATGCCCTGGCTGATGTCGAGCACGCGCAGGCCGGCAAACGGCAGGTCGGCAAGCGCGGCCGAAGGCGGTGCGGAGGAGGGAGCGGTTTGCGTGAGTTGTGTCTGGGCCATCGTTATCGCGCCGGGAATCGTCAGGTGGCTGGGGATGGCTTATGCTAAGGCGTAGCTCCCGCCGTAACAATCCGCCAAACTGTGCCATCCGTGTTGATTCATGATTGACAATACTCTCGGGCAACTCGACCTGAACCTGATCCGGCTGTTTGTCACGCTGGTCGAATCGAAGACCCTCACGGCCGCCGCCGCGCGTGGCGGCATGACCCGCTCCAACGTTTCGCGGCGCCTCAAGGCGCTGGAGCAGCATATGGGCGCGCAACTGATGCGCCGCACTACCCGGCATGTCGAACTGACCGAGGCTGGCCGCCTGCTCTATGGCCACGGCGTGCGCATGCTGGACGAACTGCAGGCCGCGGGCGCCTCCATCGACAGCCTGGGCCAGAGCGTGCGGGGCGACGTGCGCATCCGCCTGCCAACGGGCCTGGGCCATCTCTATCTGGCGCAGGTGCTGCTGGACTTCGCGCGGCAGTTCCCGGCGATCTCGCTGCGGGTGCTGATCAATGACTACATCGGTGACCTGGTTTCCGCGGAAGTGGACGTGGCGCTCAAGATCACCTCGCAGCCCCCGGACGACCATGTGGCCCGCAGGATCTGCGCGGTGGGCTGGTGCCTGTGCGCGTCATCGGAGTTCCTCGCGCGGCACGGTCCGGCAGGCAGCGCCGAAGACCTGGCCCGCTGCGACCTGATCGCGCCCGCCTCCCTGGGCCGGCGCTTCGACCTCAAGCTGAAGATGGCCGGCACGCAGCTGATGCTGCGCGTCGCGCCGCGTATCCAGTCGGGCGACTATCCCTTCCTGGTCGAGACGGTAACGGGCGGGCTCGGCATCGCCTTGCTGCCGCGCTACGCCGTGTGGCGCCAGATCGCGCGCGGCGAGCTGGTCGAAGTGCTGCCGCAGTACGAACCCGAAGGCGTGGGCGACAGCATCTATATGCTGACCGCGCCCAATCGCTTTCCGACGCTGGCCACGCGCACGCTGATGGATTTCATCCGGGCACGGCTGGAGAGCCAGGCCGGCAACTGGGCTGGCGGGAAGGGGGAGACGGAAGAGGGGAGGGAAACGGGAGGAATTGCAATTGCCKGAACCCGGAMAGGTTCCGACGAAGAGAGCCGGCGGACCRTGGACGGCCCGCCGGATGGTCCCTTTACTGCGGACCCAGCTTCTTGATCAGCGCGTCGAGCAGCGCGAGTTCCTGCTCGTCCAGGTCCGTCAGCGGCGCGCGCACCGGACCCGCATCATGCCCGACCAGCTTGGCGCCGGCCTTGACGATGCTCACGGCGTAGCCGGCGCGGCGGTTGCGGATATCCAGGTACGGCAGGAAGAACTCGTCGATCAGGCGGTTGGTGGTGGCGTGGTCGTCGGCTGCGACGGCGCGGTAGAAGTCCATCGCCGTCTTGGGGATGAAGTTGAACACCGCCGAGGAGTACACCGGCACGCCCAGCGCCTTGTAGGCGGCAGCATAGACTTCCGCGGTCGGCAGGCCACCCAGGTAGGACAGGCGGTCGCCCAGCTTGCGGCGGATGCGCACCATGTGCTCGATCTCGCCCACGCCGTCCTTGAAGCCGATCAGGTTGGGGCAGCGGTCGGCCAGGCGTTCCAGCATCTCCGCATTGATGCGCGAGTTGCCGCGGTTGTAGACGATCACGCCGATGCTGACCGACTTGCAGACTTCCTCGATATGGTTGGCAATGCCGTCCTGGCAGGCTTCGGTCAGGTAATGCGGCAGCAGCAGGATGCCCTTGGCACCCAGGCGCTGTGCTTCCTTGGCATAGGCGATAGCCATGCGGGTCGGGCCGCCCGCGCCCGCCAGGATGGGTACCTTGCCGGCGCAGGTCTCCACCGCGGTGCGGATCACATTGGAATAGTCGTCCGGGGTCAGCGAGAAGAATTCGCCGGTACCGCCCGCGGCGAACAACGCCGTGGCGCCGTAGGGAGCCAGCCATTCGAGGCGCTCGACATAGGTGTMGGGACGGAAGTTGCCTTGCGCGTCGAAGTCGGTCACGGGGAAGGAAAGCAGGCCTTCCGAGACGATCTGCTTGAGTTCTTGTGGTGTGGTCATGATGGCTGGTCCTGAGCGCCGCAAGGGCAAGGGTTAGGTCAGTTGGCTCCGAGTGCTTCCCGGMGGGTCGCACATCCTTGAGATATGTCATCGTACAACTGAGATTGGATTTGTGCAAGTKGATTTGTCACCTGGGACGTTCATTTGCAAAGATGAGGGCACGKGGACGGCGGCGGTCGCTAGTAGCTTGCGGCTGGGGGCGGGCAGTCGCACGGCAGGCCGGCAGTCCTGTGCAGGGCGGTGAAAGCTGGCTGAAAGCCTTGTGCGGTAAGGCTTCCCGGAAGCGTTCGAGTTCCGGGCMGCGCGCCTMGGCGCGGGCCAGGCCTTCGATCAGGCCTCCGATCCGCTAATCCAGCTTTCCTCGGGTAAACACTGAGCAGCATGGCTGAACCCCGTGCTTATAATTCCGGTCATACGATGACATATCACGAGGCCGGCAGCAGGCCCGAGATGGCCCGCACCGGATGGTTGGGCTTTTCTTCGCGCTGCCGGCCCTGCCGGAGACCCCATGAATCTCAGCAATACCTTAAGCGTGGCCGGAGCGGCCACCCGCCGCAGCAATGTCCGTTACTGGATCCTGCTGATGATCTTCGTGGTGACCACGGTGAACTACGCCGACCGCGCCACGCTTTCCATCACGGGCCCGGCCATGCGCCAGGAGTTCGGCTTCGACGCMATGCAGATGGGCTTTATCTTTTCTGCCTTCAGCTGGGCTTATGTGATGGCGCAGATCCCGGGCGGCTGGCTGCTTGACCGTTTCGGCGCGCGTCGCATCTATGCCTGCAGCATCTTCCTGTGGTCGCTGTTTACCTTGCTGCAGGGCTTCCTCGGCGTCTTCGCCACGGTCGGCGCGGCCGTCACCACGCTGTTCGTGCTGCGTTTTGCCGTGGGCCTGGCTGAGTCGCCCGCCTTCCCGGCCAATGCCAAGGTCGTGGCGAGCTGGTTCCCCACGGCCGAGCGCGGCACGGCGTCGGCCATCTTCAATTCCGCCCAGTACTTTGCCGCGGTGCTGTTCACGCCGCTGATGGCATGGCTCACGCATGCGCTCGGCTGGCACCATGTCTATATGTGGATGGGCGTGCTCGGCATGGTGCTGGCGGGCCTGTGGCTCAAGGTCGTGCGCAGCCCGGCCACGCATCCGTCGGTGAACCGCGCCGAGCTCGACTATATCGCGCAAGGCGGCGGGCTGATCGAGATGAGCGGCGATGCCGGCAAGGCAAAGGCAAAAGAGCCGGCCGGCGCGCGCTGGTTCTATGTGAAGCAGCTGTTGTCCAACCGCATGCTGCTGGGTGTGTACCTGGGCCAGTACTGCATCAACGTGCTGACGTACTTCTTCCTGACCTGGTTCCCGGTCTACCTGGTGCAGGCACGCGGCATGTCGATCCTCAAGGCTGGCTTCGTGGCGTCGCTGCCGGCCATTTGCGGCTTCCTCGGCGGCGTGCTGGGCGGTGTGATCTCGGATATGTTCCTGCGCCGCGGCTACTCGCTGACGGTGGCGCGCAAGGTGCCGATCGTCGCCGGCATGCTGCTCTCGGTCAGCATGGTGGCCTGCAATTATGTGGACAGCGAGTGGCTGGTGGTGGGCTTCATGGCGCTGGCCTTCTTCGGCAAGGGCATCGGCGCGCTGGGCTGGGCGGTGGTGGCGGATACGGCGCCGAAGGAAGTGATCGGCCTGGCCGGCAGCATTTTCAATATGTTCGGCAATATTGCCGGCATCGTCACGCCGATCGTGATCGGCTATATCCTTGGCACCACGGGTTCGTTCAACGGCGCGCTGGTCTTCGTCGGCGCCAATGCGCTGGTGACCGTGATCAGCTACCTGGTGATCGTCAAGGAAATCAAGCGCGTTGAACTCAAGCACCCCTGAGCGGGGCGCGGCAAGTATCTGGCAAGGAAGAAAGTCATGTCGGTCATCGATATCAAAGTAGAACAGCAAGGCGCCGCGCAGGCGAGCGCGCAGGTGCAGGGCACCCCGCTGTACATCCGCATCCACGAGCAGGACAACGTGGCCATTGTCGCCAATGACGGCGGCCTGCCCGAAGGCACGGTGTTCCCGTGCGGGCTGACCCTGCGCGAGCGCGTGCCGCAGGGCCACAAGGTGGCGCTGTCGKACCTCAAGGCCGGCGACGCCGTGGTGCGCTACAACGTGGTGATCGGCTATGCGCTGCGCGACCTGCCCAGGGGCAGCTGGATCAACGAACGCGTGACCGAGATGCCGGTGGCTCCCGAGTTGCACGACCTGCCTATCGGCACCCGCGCCGCGGCGCCGCTGCCGCCGCTCGAAGGCTATACGTTCGAAGGCTTCCGCAATCCGGACGGCTCGGTGGGCACGCGCAATATCCTGGCCATCACCACCACCGTGCAGTGCGTGGCGGGCGTGGTGGAGCATGCCGTGCGCCGCATCAAGGCAGAGCTGCTGCCGAAGTATCCCAACGTGGACGATGTGATCGGCCTGGAGCACACCTATGGCTGCGGCGTCGCCATCGACGCGCCGGACGCCATCGTGCCGATCCGCACGCTGCGCAATATCGCGCTCAACCCCAACTTCGGCGGTACCGCGATGATGGTGAGCCTGGGCTGCGAGAAGCTGCAGCCCGAGCGACTGATGCCGGCCGGCACCATGCCCGTGCAGACCGGCGCCGGCAGCGTGGAGGTTGGCGTGGTATGCCTGCAGGACGATGCGCACGTCGGCTTCGAGAGCATGATCGACTCCATCATGGCCATGGCGCATACCCATCTCGCCAGGCTGGACCAGCGCCGCCGCGAGACCTGCCCGGCGTCCGAGCTGGTGGTGGGCGTGCAATGCGGCGGCAGCGATGCCTTCTCCGGCGTTACCGCCAACCCGGCGGTAGGGTTTGCCACCGACCTGCTGGTGCGGGCCGGCGCGACGGTGATGTTCTCCGAAGTGACCGAGGTGCGCGACGGCATCGACCAGCTCACCGCGCGCGCCGCCACGCCCGAAGTGGCGCAAGCCATGATCCGCGAGATGGACTGGTACGACCGCTACCTGGAAAAAGGCCGTGTCGACCGCAGCGCCAACACCACGCCCGGCAACAAGAAAGGCGGCCTTTCCAATATCGTGGAAAAGGCGATGGGCTCGATCGTCAAGTCAGGCAGCACCGCCATCACCGGTGTGCTGTCGCCCGGCGAGAAGCTCAAGCAAAAGGGTTTGATCTACGCGGCCACGCCCGCCAGCGACTTCATCTGCGGCACGCTGCAGCTGGCCGCGGGCATGAACCTGCACGTATTCACCACGGGCCGCGGCACGCCCTACGGCCTGGCCGAGGTGCCGGTCATCAAGGTCGCCACGCGCAGCGATCTCGCGCGCCGCTGGCACGACCTGATGGACGTCAACGCGGGGCGCATCGCCACCGGCGAGGCCACCATCGAAGACGTGGGCTGGGAACTGTTCCGCCTGATGCTGGACGTGGCAAGTGGACGCAGGAAGACCTGGGCCGAGCACCACAAGCTGCACAATGCGCTGGTGCTGTTCAATCCGGCGCCGGTGACCTGAAGCCGGGCGCGCGGCACATCTTCAAGGGCATCATCCGGGACACCGGTCCCGGATGCCTTTACATTGGCCCGGCGCCCACCTTAAATGAGGATGGTTCTGTTCTCCGCCTGGCCGCACAAGTGCACGACCTGTTGCCAAGAAACGCCGCGCAAGCCCTTACAAAAAGACCCCGCCCGCCTCCAGCGCTTTTCCCCTTCAGTTCGCCATGCCGGAGCCGGAGCAGGGCACGCTTCGCGCACGTTCGCCGGCCACGCGGCTATTTCCTGAATCGGGGAATCACGTCGCGAGGTGCATCATGGCTGACCTGTCCAGTGAACTGGTGGAAGGATTGAGGGCGAAATTGCGGGGCCGGGCACTGCTGCCGGGCGAGGCGGGCTACGACGAGGCCCGCCAGATCTGGAATGCGATGATCGACCGGCGTCCCGCGCTGATCGTCAAGGCCGCGGGCGCGGCCGATGTCATGGCCACCGTGGCGTTCGCGCGCGACCAGGGTGCGCTGCTTTCGATACGCTCCGGCGGCCACAATATCGGCGGCCATGCGGTGTGCGACGGCGGCATCACACTGGACCTCTCCGCCATGAAGTCGGTCAGGATCGACCCCGTCGCGCAACGCGCCTATGTCGAGCCCGGCGCCACCCTCGCTGACTTCGACCACGAAGCGCAGGCCTTCGGCCTGGCCACGCCGCTCGGCATCAATTCGACCACCGGCGTGGCCGGCCTGACCCTCGGCGGTGGCTTCGGCTGGATCAGCCGCAAATTCGGTACCACGGTCGACAACCTCACCGGCGCGCACGTGGTGACGGCCGACGGCAAGATGCTGCGTGCCAGCGCGGGCGAGCATGCCGACCTGTTCTGGGCCATCCGTGGCGGCGGCGGCAACTTCGGCGTGGTGACGATGTTCGAGTTCGCCCTCCACCCGGTCGGGCCCGAGATCTACGGCGGGCTCATCGTCTACCCGCTGGAGCAGGCTGGTACCGTGCTGCAGGCATTGCGCGACCGCTTTGCCGGCATGCCCGACGATCTGACCGTGTGGGCGGTGCTGCGGCAGGCGCCGCCGCTGCCGTTCCTGCCGCCGGAGACGCACGGCAAGCCCATTGTCGCGCTGGCCATCTGCTATGTCGGTCCGGTGGAGAACGGCCCGCAACTGGTCGCGCCGCTGCGGCAGCTCGGCACGCCCTATGGCGAGCATGTGGGGCCCATGCCCTTCGCTTCCTGGCAGCAGGCGTTCGATCCGCTRCTGACGCCGGGCGCGCGCAACTACTGGAAATCGCATAACTTCGCCGGGCTCGACGATGGCCTGATCACGCTGCTCACCGACTATGTCGGCAAGCTGCCATCGCCCCATACCGAGATCTTCATCGGCGCCATGGGCGGGCAGACCAACCGCGTGGCGGCGGATGCCACGGCCTATGCCAACCGCGACGCGAACTTCATCATGAACGTGCACGGCCGCTGGACCGACGCGGCGGACGATGATGCTTGCGTGGCCTGGTCGCGCGAGGTCTTCGCGGCAGCGGCGCCGTATTCGCTTGGCACGGTGTACGTCAACTTCCTCACGCAGGAGGAGGGCGATCGCGTCGGTGCGGCCTACGGGCCGAACTATGCGCGGCTCGCCGAGGTGAAGGGGCGCTACGACCCGACAAATCTGTTCCGGCACAACCAGAACATCAAGCCGTCCTGAGGCGACGGACCGCCATGCCACTCGCTTGTCCCGCCCGGGCAGGCGAGTGACGGGGCGTTGTGGAGAAAAATACGCAATTAACGCCCAGGTTTTTTTATCAAACGCCAATCACCTGGCTAGCAGGATCGGCGGGGAGAAGCGGAATGGAGAGCGCGGAGAGGTCCTGKGGGCGGGAGCCCCCTCACTGGGCTGCGTTGCACTGCGCTGCGCTGGGCTGAACCGCACTGCGCCGCACCGAACCGCACCGAACCGCACCTGCCGAKTCAAATCAACCGCGCCCCCGGCCACGCCCCGGACATCACGATATTGCGTACCGATTGCCGCACGGTCTGCATGATGTCCCACAGTTCCGGCACGGGCGGCCGGTTGCGTGCCGTGGCCAGCGCCACCTGGCGCGTCACCACGGGATCGACCAGGCGGGCGGAGTGCAGGCGCCCCTGCGCCACACGGTCGGCCACCGCGGCAAACGGCAGCAGCGTGGCGCCGCAGCCGTCTTCCACCAGGCGCATCGATACCGTGTTGGATGCATCGCACTCCAGCGCAAGCTGCAGGGCGGTGCCGGCCCGCGCGGCCAGCGATTCCGCCAGCACGCGCAGGCCGTGCCCGGTGCTCGGCAGGATCAGCGGCACTTCGCCGAGCCGGCGCACGGCAAAGGTCGGGCCGAGGTGGCTCCACGAAGTCGGCGTGACCAGCGTCAGGTCTTCCTCGAGCAGGATGTCGACCTTCAGCGCGCCTTGCTGCTCGGGCAGGTAGAGCAGCGCCACGTCGATCTCCCCGGCGGCGAGCCAGGCCAGCACGGGGCTGGCCAGCCCTTCGACGAAGCGCACCTTGGTGGCGGGAAAGCGCTGCTTGAGCGCGGTGCCGATGCTGGCGAAGGCGGTATTGGCGATGGTGGGCTGCGCGGCGATCACCAGTTGCGTGGGTCCCTGCGCAGATGATGCGCGGATGGCTTCGCGCGCCTCGGCCAGCGTGGATGCGACCTGGCGCGCGTAGACGATCAGCGTCTGCCCGGCTTCGGTCAGTACCACGCCGCGTCCGCTGCGGTGGAACAGGCGGGTGTCCAGCGCGGCTTCCAGGCGCGCGATMTGCCGGCTGACGGTGGACTGGTCGGCCCCCAGCTCCAGCGCCGCCCGCGAGATGCTCTGGGTGTTGGCCACGCAGACGAAGCAGGCCAGGTCTTCCGAGTTCAGCGCGTTGCTTGTCATCGGGGACCCGTGGCCTTTCCCTTCGCGCGCGCCATCAGCCCTTGGCCGGCTTGTCGCCGATGGCGTGGCCGGACATATGCTMGAGCGCGCGCACCAGCCCGGAGTGGTCCCACTTGGCACCGCCGAGCGCGCCACAGACATTGAACAGCTGCTGGCAGGAGGCGGTATTGGGCAGGCTCACGCCCAGCTTGTGCGCGGTGGACAGCGCCAGGTTCAGGTCYTTCTGGTGCAGTTCGATGCGGAAACCCGGGTCGAAGGTGCGCTTGATCATGCGCTCGCCRTGCACTTCGAGGATGCGCGAGCTGGCAAAACCGCCCATCAGTGCCTCGCGCACGCGAGCCGGATCGGCGCCGGCCTTGGCGGCCAGCACCAGGGCTTCGCCCACGGCCTCGATGGTGAGCGCCACGATGACCTGGTTGGCGACCTTGGCTACCTGGCCGTCGCCTACGGCGCCCACCAGCGTGATGTTCTTGCCCATCAGCTTGAGCAAGGGCAGCACGCGGTCGTACACGTCCTGCTTGCCGCCGGCCATGATCGACAGCGTGGCGGCCTTGGCGCCGACTTCGCCGCCGGATACCGGGCCGTCCACGTAGTCGCRGCCCAGMGCCTCGATCTTGCCCGCGAACACGCGCGTCTCGATGGGCGAGATGGAGCTCATGTCGACCACCGTCTTGCCCTTGGAGAGGCCTTGCGCCACRCCGTTCTCGCCGAACAGCACGCGCTCCACGTCGGGCGTGTCGGGCAGCATCAGGAAAATGATCTCGCTCTGGCGTGCCACCTCGGCGGCATCGGCGCAGGCTTGCGCGCCGGCGTCCAGCAGGGCCTTGGGCGCACCGCTGCGCGAATGCACGTAGAGCGTATGGCCGCCGGCGACCAGGTGTTGCGCMATCGGCGTGCCCATCACGCCCAGTCCGATGAATCCGATCTTGCTCATGTCAGTCCTCTCTTCATGTGCGCCGCGCCGGGGCGCGGCGCAGCGTCAGGTTGTTGCCGTGCCTCAGGCGGCGAAGCGGTCGCGCAGCGCCTGCGTGGCATTGYGGAAGATATTCTGGTCCAGGCCCACCGCCACGAAGGCCGCGCCCATGTCGAGATAGCGGCGCGCGTCGGCTTCCACCGGGGTCAGCGTACCCACGGCCTTGCCGGCCTGCCTGGCGGCCTCGAAGATGCGAGCCACCTGCGCCTGCACTTCGGGGTGGTTCGGGTTGCCGAGGTGCCCGCAGGCAGCAGCCAGGTCGGATGGCCCGATGAATATGCCATCCACGCCATCCACCGCGCAGATTGCCTCCACCGCGTCCACGCCTTTCTGGCTCTCGATCTGCACMAGCACGCAGATATTGTCGTTGATCTGGCTGAAGTACTCCGGCACGGTACCGTAGCGGTTGCTGCGCTGGACCATCGACACGCCGCGCACGCCGGCTGGCGGGTAGCGCGTGGCGCTGACCGCGCGCGCGGCCTGCTCGGCGCTTTCCACGAACGGGATCAGGAAATTATAGAAGCCGATATCCAGCAGGCGCTTCATCAGCACCGGGTCGTTCACGGGCGGGCGCACCACCGGCGCGCTCACGCTGCCTTGCAGGGCCATCAGCTGCGGGATGAAGGTCAGCACGTCGTTGGGCGAATGCTCGCCGTCGAGCAGCAGCCAGTCGAAGCCGGCCAGGCCCAGGATCTCGGTGGTGGTGGCGTTGCCCAGCGAGCACCAGCAGCCGATCAGGCGCTTGCGCGCCAGGATGTCGGCGCGGAAGCGGTTGGGCAGGGGGGAGGGCAGCAGCGAGTTTGGCAGCGATGGCATGAGGGCAATGTTTCCTGGATCAGTAGGTGCGATAGGGGGCCGCCGGGCGGGGCGTCAGCCGGTGATGCCGATTTGCCACGGCGCGAATTCGTGGTCGCCCAGGCCGAGCAGCTCGCTCTTGGTGCGCAGCCCCGAGGCCGCGGCGAGAATCTGCGCGAAGATCCGCTCGCCCATCTGCCCGATGGTCGCGGTGCCGTCGAGGATCTCGCCGCAGTTGATGTCCATGTCTTCCTCCAGCCGGCGGTACATCGGCGAATTGGTGGCGAGCTTGAGCGAGGGCACCGGCTTGGCGCCGAACATCGAGCCGCGGCCGGTGGTGAAGCAGATCAGGTTGGCGCCGCTGGCGATCTGGCCGGTAGCGGAAACCGGGTCGAAGCCAGGCGAATCCATGAAGACAAAGCCCTTCTGCGTGATGGGCTCGGCATAGCGGTACACGCCCATCAGCGGCCCGGTGCCGCCTTTCATGGATGAACCCAGCGATTTCTCGAAGATATTGGCCAGCCCGCCGGCCTGGTTGCCCGGGCTCACGCGGCCGTTGATCTGCACGTCGCGGCCGACGGCGTAGACATCCTTCCACCAGCGGATGCGTTCGACCAGTTTCTCGCCCACCTCGCGGCTGGCCGCGCGGCGCGTCAGCGTGTGCTCCACGCCGTAGATCTCCGGCGTCTCGGACAGGATCGCGGTGCCGCCGTGGCGCACCAGGATATCCATGGCCGCGCCCAGTGCCGGGTTGGCGGTGATCGAAGAGAAGCTGTCCGAGCCGCCGCACTGCAGCCCGATGCTCAGATGGCTGGCCGACACGGGCTGGCGCGCCACGCGGTTGGCATCGGGCAGCAGTGACTGCACCGCGGCCACGCCGGCGGCGATGGTCTTGCGGGTGCCGCCGGTGTCCTGCATGGTGAAGGCGTGCAGGCGCGGGCCGGTTTCCAGCCCTTCTGCCTTGAGCAGGGCATTCACCTGGTTGCGCTCGCAGCCCAGTCCCACCACCAGCACCGCGGCCAGGTTGGGGTGGCGCATATAGCCGGCCAGGGTCCGCTGCAGCATGGCCATCGGCTCGCCGCTCATTTCCATGCCGCAGCCGGTGCTGTGGGCAAAGGCCACCACGCCGTCCACATTGGGGTAGCCGGCCAGGCGCTCAGGCGTGAACCACTCGGCGATCTTGTGCACCACGGTGGCGGAGCAGTTGACGGTGGCCACCACGCCGATGAAGTTGCGCGTGGCCACCCGGCCGTCGTCGCGCACKATGCCGTCGAAGGTGGCCTGCTCGGCCTCGGGCAGCATGGCCACGGGAACGAAATCGCGCGCGTGCGCATAGTCGCGGTCGAACTCGCGGAATTCGATATTGTGGCCGGACACCAGGGTGCCCGGCGCGATATCGGCGCCGGCAAAACCGATCGTCGTGTTGTACTTCAGGATCGGCTCGCCCCTGGCGATCGGGCGCGCGGCGATCTTGTAGCCGGCCGGCACCTGGCTGCGGATGGTGAAGGCCTCGCCCGGCACGGGCATGYCGATGCCGAGCTCGGTGCGGGCGATCAGCACATTGTCCTGCGCATGCAGGCGGATCACCGGGGCGGCGGGGGCGTGCGGGGCGGCTTGGCTGGTGGCGGTCACTGCGTCTCCTGTGGGCGTCTTCACTGATTGTCTGCGTGGCCCTTCGTTGCAGCCGTGCCGCGCGCCCCGGGGGCAGGCATGCGGCACGGCCCCGAGGCCATCGGTGCTGCGTTCTTTCCCGCGGTGCGGGGCTACTTGCCCTCTACGACCTGCTTGGCGAAGCTGGCGCGTTCCATTTCCACCACGTCCACGCTGACCTGCACGCCTTCGCCGGACTGGTCGCGGCGAACCTGTTCAGCGATCACCTCGCAGATCGCCTTGGCGAGCGCCTGCCGCACCGCCAGCTCGCGGCCGTCGAGGATGCGCAGCGTCGCGTGCACGAAGGCGCGCTCGCGCGCCTCGGTGCCCTGGCGGAACGAAGTCAGCACGATGCAGCGCGACTTGATGTCCGCCTCGCCGAACTGGCCGGAATCCAGCAGGGCGGCGTTGGCCTGGTCCATCAGCTCTTCCTGGGAGCAGGCCAGCCGGGTGTTTTCGGTGATTTCGATGGTGAGATGCGGCATGGGGCTCCGGATGATGGTTGGCTGGATGGGAGCGCGCTGCGCTCAATGCGCCGCGAGGCGCGACAGCGCGCCGGGCGATTCGCCGCGCGCGGCCTGCACGCGGGCCGCGGCGTCGTCGAGTTGCGCCAGCGTGCCGCTGTCGATGGGAATGAATTCGGCGCGGGCGCGGCGCCAGGCGCGCTCGGGCTCGCCGGGCAGCAAGATGGCGTCGGTGCCGGGCTGCAGCGGCGAGGAGCGGATCCAGTCGACGAAAGCCTGCACCTCATGACCGAAGGTGGTGCTGCTGCCCAGCCGCGCGGGATCGAACACGATGGCCAGCATATTGTTCCAGACCGCATGCTCGTGGGTCAGCGTCTCGGGGCGGATGGTATGCCCGCCGGTGACCGCGGCGCCGAGCAGCTCGCACATCACCGCCAGCACATAGCCCTTGTGTTCGCCGAAGGAGCGCAGCGCGCCCTGCGCTTCGCCAGCGGGCGGGAACATCACGGCAGGATCGTCGGTGGGATGGCCTGCGGCATCCAGCAGGCTGCCCGGTGGCACCTGCACGCCCTTGTTGTTGGCCACGCGCACCTTGCCCAGCGCGATCGCGCTGGTGGCGAAGTCCATCACCAGCGGCTCGGCCCCCGCCACGGGCACGCCGACGGTGAAGGGGTTGGTGCCGTAGCGCGCCTCGTAGCCGCCATGCGGCGCCACGATGGGCTTGGACAACACGTTGACGAAGTGGATCGAGATCATGCCCGCGGCGGCAGCCTGCTCGGCCCAGTGGCCGACCCGGCCAAGGTGGTGCGAGCGGCGCAGCCCCAGCACGCACACGCCGTGCTCGCGCGCGCGGTCGATGGCCAGGGCCATCGCTTCCTCGGTCACCGCCTGGCCCATGCCGCGGTTGCCGTCCAGGCTGAGGATGCCGCCGGCCTCGTGCACCACGCTCACGTGCTGGTTGAGCTGGAGCTGCTCGCCCAGCCACGACAGTACGTACTTGGGGATCATGCCCACGCCGTGCGAATCGTGYCCGGACAGGTTGGCGCCGACCAGATGGTCGGCGGTCAGGCGGGCTTCGCGCGCGTCGGAGCCGGCGGCAAGCCAGAGGTCGGTCACCCACTGGTGCAGGGCGGCGGTCGGGATACGGTGTTCACTCATGGGATCAATGGGATCAGGTAGCGTGAATAAGCGTGCGGGGGGAGGCCGGCGCAGGCAACGGCAGGGCAGGGGTCAGGCAAGTGCGGCCACCATCATAAGCCGCCGGGCCCCGCTTGGGTACCCGGCATTCGGAGCGAGTCATGCACAAACCAGTCCACTGCATCATTCTGGCCGGATGTCGGCGCTCTTGATCAGCTTTGCCCATTTCGCCACTTCGCTCTTCTGGAATGCGCCCAGTTCCGCCGGGCCCGCGCCGGACGGCTCGATGCCCAGCGTGGCGAAGCGCGCGCGCATCTCCGGTTCCTGGATGATCTTGCCGATGTCGGCGCCGAGCCGGTTGACGATGGGCTGCGGCGTGCCGGCCGGGGCGAACACCGCCTGCCAGGACACGATCTCGTAGCCGGCCAGCCTGGGCCCGCCCGCCTCGGCGATGGTMGGTACGTCGGGCAGTTCGCGCGAGCGCTTGCCCGCCGTGGTGGCCAGCGCACGGAACTTGCCAGCCTGGATCATCGGCATGGCGGCCACGCTGTTCTCGAACAGTACGTCGACCTGGCTGCCCAGCAGGGCCTGCACCGCCGGTCCGCTGCCTTTGTATGGCACATGGAGCAGCTTCACGCCCGCCATGGTGGAGAACAGCTCGCCGGCGAGGTGCTGGGAGGTACCGTTGCCTGCCGAACCGAACGAAACGGTGCCCGGCTTGGCCCTGGCCGCGGCGATCACGTCCTGCACGCTCTTCCAGGGACTGCTGGTGTTGACCACCAGCAGGTTGGGCAGCGTGCCGATCAGCGCCACCGGCTTGAAGTCCTTGATCGGGTCATAGGGCATCTTGGGATACAGGCTCACATTGATCGAGTGCGAGCTGATGGTGCCGCCGACCAGCGTATAGCCGTCCGGCGCGGCCTTGGCGACATAGTCCGAGCCGATATTGCCGCCAGCGCCGGCGCGGTTCTCCACCACCACCGGCTGGCCGATCATCTGCGACAGGCGCTGGCCGATCAGGCGGCCCAGCACATCGGTGGTGCCGCCCGCGGCGAAGGGCACCACGTAGTTGACGGGCTTGGTGGGCCAGGCATCCTGCGCATGGGCCGGGCCGGCCATGGCCAGCATGCCGAGGGTGCCGAGCGCACCCAGCGCGCAGCGCCACAAGGTTTGCGCACGGTGCGGGCCGGCCGGGGTTGCCGCGTGGGAACGGGCCGGCCGGAGGGGCCGAAGGTACATGGGCATATCCTGGTCTCCTGACTTCGTTGTCTGGCATCCTCCTTTCCGCTGCCGGCCGCGCACCGCTATGATCAGGCAGGCGGCGCATGGGGCAGGGCGGGATCGCCTTGGCCACAATCTACACGCGCGCGGGATCGTCMAGCCTTGCGTTTTACGCATAGCAGAAATGCGCCTTATGCCAGGCGCGCAAGGCGGGGCGGCCATAACAATCGCTACATTGCCCGCCGCGCTGCTGCCCACTGCTTGCCGCGCCGCAACACCGGCCCCCCGTGCCGCCAGGCCCCGAACCGACTGCAGTGCACCAATTCAAGATCGACATGACCAATACTCCTGCTGCTGCCACCGCGTCCCCTAACCCCGCGCCTGCCCGTACCGGCGGCCGCGTCCTGGTGGATGCCCTGCGCATCCATGGTGCCGAGCGCATCTTCTGCGTGCCGGGCGAGAGCTTCCTCGACGTGCTCGACGCCCTGCATGACCAGCCGGCCATCGACCTGATCGTCTGCAAGCACGAGGGCGCCGCCGCCAACATGGCCGAGGCCGACGGCAAGCTCACCGGCCGTCCGGGCATCTGCTTCGTCACGCGCGGCCCGGGCGCCACCCATGCCAGCATCGGCGTGCATATCGCCGCCCAGGACTCCACGCCCATGCTGCTGTTCGTCGGCCAGATCGCGCGCGGCCACAAGGGGCGCGAGGCATTCCAGGAAGTGGACTACGGCGCCATGTTCGGCTCCATCGCCAAGTGGGTGGTGGAGATCGAGGATCCCGCGCGCATCCCGGAACTGGTGGCGCGCGCGTTTCGCTGCGCCACATCGGGCCGCCCCGGGCCGGTGGTGATCTCGCTGCCCGAGGACGTGCTGGACGGCCTGTGCGAGGTTGCCGACACCGCGCCCTACCAGCCGGCCGTAGCCGCGCCGCGCGCGGCCGATGCCGATGCCCTCGGCGCGCTGCTGGCAGGCGCGCAGCGCCCGCTCGTGATCGCCGGCGGCGCCAACTGGACCKCCCAGGCAGCGGCGGACTTCGCCGCCTTCGTGCAGCGCTGGGACCTGCCGGTGGCATGCGCGTTCCGCCGCCAGGACGTGTTCGACAACCGCGATCCGCACTATGTGGGTCACCTGAGCCTGGGGGTGAATCCCGCGCTGGCCGAGCGCGTGCGCACCGCCGACGTCATCCTCGCCTTCGGCACGCGCCTGGGCGATATCGCCACCGACGGCTACACCCTGCTGGATGTGCCCACGCCGCGTCAGCGCCTGATCCATGTGCATGCCGACAGCGCCGAGCTTGGCCGCGTCTACCAGCCCGAACTGGCCATCCAGGCCGGCATCGGGCCCGGCGCCGCCATGCTGGCCGCGCTGCCGGCACCCGCGAGCGTGGCCTGGGGCGACTGGACCGGCGCCGCGCGCGCCGCGCACATAGCCTTCGTCATGCCGGGCAAGCCGCACCCGGAACTCAGTGGCGTGGACATGACCGCCGTGGTCGATCATCTCAACCAGACCCTGCCGGCCGATGCCGTGCTCAGCAACGGCGCGGGCAACTACACGGTCTGGCTGCACCGCTACTATGCCTACCGCCAGCCGCGCACGGAGCTCGCGCCGACTTGCGGCGCCATGGGCTACGGCCTGCCCGCGGCCATCGCCGCCAAGCTGCGCGACCCGCAGCGCACGGTGGTGTGCTTTGCCGGCGACGGCTGCTTCCTGATGTACCCACAGGAGATCGCCACGGCCGCCGCCTACGGCGCCAACCTGATCGTGGTGCTGGTCAACAACGGCATGTACGGCACCATCCGCATGCACCAGGAAAAACGCTATCCGGGCCGCGTCAGCGGCACCGATATTCCCAGCCCGGATTTCGTGGCGATGGCGCAGTCCTGCGGCGCCTGGGCCGAGCGCGTGACGCGCACGGAAGACTTCGCCGCGGCATTCGAGCGGGCCCGGGCGGCAGGCAAGCCGGCGGTGCTCGAGCTGACGACCGACCCGCGCCAGATCACGCCGGCCATGCGCATCGCGGGTTGAGGACGGCGGCGCTGCCTGGCCGCGAGAGCGCTCCCGGCCAGCGGTCCCCGGACCTGCAAAAGACATAAGACCGAAGACCGAAGACCGAAGATACAAGACGCATCACATAAGACGCATCACATAAGACAGACGACGAGAAACAGGAGACACAGCATGACCGAAGCCACGCTGGACGGCCTGCGCAGCCGGTTCTCCGGCCGCCTGCTGACCGCGCCCGACGACACCGCGCCCTTCCTGACCGACTGGCGCCGCAACTTCACCGGCCGCGCGCTGGCCGTGGCGCAACCGGATACGACGGCAGACGTGGCGGCCATCGTGCGGTGGTGCGCGGCGCTTGGCGTGCCGCTGGTGCCGCAGGGCGGCAATACCGGCATGGTGGGGGGCGCGGTACCCGATGGCGACGGTCGTGCCCTGGTGCTGTCCACCGCCCGGCTGAACCGCATCCGCGACATCGATCCGCTCAACAACACGCTGACCGCCGAGGCCGGCTGCATCCTGGCCAATGTCCAGCAGGCAGCGCAGGAGGCGGACCGCCTGTATCCGCTGTCGCTCGGCGCCGAAGGCAGTTGCACCATCGGCGGCAACCTCGCCAGCAATGCCGGCGGCGTGCAGGTGCTGCGTTACGGCAACACGCGCGAGCTGTGCCTGGGCCTGGAAGTGGTGACGCCCGACGGCGAGATCTGGGACGGCCTGCGCGGCCTGCGCAAGGACAACACCGGCTACGACCTGAAGCAGCTCTTCATCGGCGCGGAAGGCACGCTCGGCGTGATCACMGCCGCCACCCTGAAGCTCTATCCGCGTCCGGCCGCGCGCATGACCGCGCTGGCCGCCGTGAGCGACCCGCACGCGGCGCTGCSCCTGCTTGAACTGGCCCAGCGCCGCCTGGCCGCCACGCTGACCGCCTTCGAACTGATGAGCGGCGCCTGCATGGCGCTGGTGGCGCAGTATTTTCCCGACTGCCGCGCACCGTTCGACMAGGACCATCCGTGGTACGTGCTGCTTGAAAGCAGCGATCCGCACAGCGAGGGGCACGCMACGCAGGCCTTCGGCGAGCTGATGGAAGAAGCGTTCGAAGCCGGCATMGTGGCGGACGCCGCCATCGCCGCCTCGCTGGCGCAGTCCGACGGGCTCTGGCGCATCCGCCACCATTTGCCCGAGGCGCAGTCGATGGATGGGGGCGACAACATCAAGCACGATATCTCGGTGCCCATCTCGGCCATCGCGACGTTCATCGAGCGTACCAGCGCCGAGATCGTGGCGGCCCATCCGGGCGCACGCGTACTGGCCTTCGGCCACCTCGGCGACGGCAACCTGCATTACAACGTCAGTGCGCCGCGCGGCGTGCCGCAGGCGCCATTCGTGCAGGCCAGCGGCGCGGCCATCAGCGCGCTGGTGTATGAGGCTGTGGATCGCGTGCGCGGCTCGCTCTCGGCCGAGCACGGCATCGGCCAGCTCAAGGTCGACAAGAACGCGCACTACAAGTCCGCGGTCGAGATGGCCCTGATGCAGAAGATCAAGCACGCACTGGACCCGCACGGCCTGATGAACCCGGGCCGGCTGCTGCCGCCGCCCGACGCGCAGTACTGAGCAACGAAGAAAGCCCGGCAAGCCCGAAAAAAACAAGATCACCAAGATCGACAGAATCAACTAGGTCAAGAGGAGACATAGATGCAAGATGCGAAGCTCAAGCGCGGCCGCCGCCCGATGCTGCTGGCCCTGGCCGCGCTGGCCGCCACCACCGTCTGCGGCGTGCTGCCCGCGCAGGCCGAGACCTGGCCGTCCAAGCCGATCCGCCTGATCGTGCCGTTCACCGCCGGCGGCAATACCGACATCGTGGCGCGCCTGGTCGCGCGCGACCTGCAAAAGGCGCTCGGACAGCCGGTGGTGGTGGAGAACCGTCCCGGCGCATCGGGCAATATCGGCGCCGACATGGTCGCCAAGTCCGCCCCGGACGGCTATACGCTGCTGATGGGCACGGTCGGTACCAACGCCATCAACGCCAGCTTCTACCGCAAGATGCCCTATGACACGGTCAAGGACTTCGCCGCGGTGGCGATGATCGCCTCGGTGCCGAATATCCTCGTGGTCAATCCCGGCGTGCCCGCCAACAACGTCAAGGAACTCACCCAGTACGTCAAGCAGGCCAACGGCAAGACCACCTTTGCCTCGTCCGGCACCGGCACTTCGATCCACCTGTCGGGCGAGCTGTACAAGGTCATGACCGGTGTCTCGATGGTGCACGTGCCCTACAAAGGCAGCGCCCCTGCGGTGACCGACCTGATGGGCGGCCAGGTGCAGCTGATGTTCGACAACGCGCCGACCTCGCTGCCCTTCGTCAAGGCCGGCAAGCTCAAGGCGCTGGCGGTCACCGGAGCGCACCGCATGAGCGCGCTGCCCAAGGTGCCCACCATGGAGGAAGCCGGGTTGCCGGGCTTTATCACCGGCTCATGGTTTGGCGTGTTCGCGCCGGCCCGCACGCCGCGCGAGATCGTGACCCGCCTGAGCGACATCATCATGGCCGCCTCGGCCCGGCCCGATTTCCGCGAAGCGCTGGTGACCGCCGGCGCCGATCCGGATCCGAAACCCGCGGCCGAGTTCCAGGCCTTCTCGCTGGCGGAGAAGGTCCGCTGGGAGAAAGTCGTCAAGGCCGCCGGCGTGTCGGTGGACGAATAAGCAGGACACCGGCGCGCGGCGCCGGGCGCAGAACTTCATCGAGGAACCCTTCAACATGAGCAATCCAGCCCCAGCCACTTCGCGACACGACGCCACCGCACTGCGGCTCATGGCGCAGGCCATGTTCGTGCGCGCCGGCATGCCGGAAGACCGCGCGGCCGATGTCGCCGCCATCCTGATCGAAGCCGACCTGATGGGGCACGACACCCACGGCCTGCAACTGCTGCCGACMTACCTGGCGGAGATAGAAAGCGGCAGCATGGCCGTCAACGAAGACTACGAGGTGATCTCCGAGCGCGCCGCCGTTGCCACCTGGGACGGCAAGCGCCTGCCCGGGCCCTGGCTGACCCTGCGCGCGATGGAGAGCGCGATGGCGCGCGCGCGCGACTACGGCACCGGGACCGTTACCATCCGCCGCTCGCACCATATCGCCTGCCTGGCCGCCTACCTCGAGCGCGCCACGCAGGCAGGCCTGGTCATGCTGCTGTTCTCGTCGGCGCCGGGCGCCGCCACGGTGGCGCCGTTCGGCGGCACCCGCCCGATATTCTCGCCGAGCCCGCTGGCGGTCGGTTTCCCGACGCCGCAAGGTCCGGTGCTGATCGATGTTTCCACCTCCATCACTACCAACGGCCTCACCGGGCGCCTGTACAAGGAAGGCAAGCGCCTGCCGCATCCCTGGCTGATCGACGAGCACGGCAATGCCAGCGACGACCCGGCGGTGCTGTTTCCCCCGCATGCCGGGTCGATCCTGCCGCTGGGCGGGCTCGATGCCGGGCACAAGGGCTTTGCCCTCTCGCTGATGGTGGAGTCGCTGACCGCCGGCCTGAGCGGCCATGGCCGCGACGACCCGGGCAAGCGCTGGGGCAATACGGTATTCCTGCAGATTCTGGACCCCGCCGCCTTTGCCGGCGAGGAAGCCTTCGCCACGCAAATGGGCTGGGTGGCGCGCGCCTGCACCGACAACCCGCCGCGGCCCGGCGTCGACCGCGTGCGCCTGCCGGGGCAGGGCGCGCTGGAGCGCAAGACGCGCCAGCTGCGCGATGGCGTGGCGCTCAATCCGGCGATCCTGCCGCAACTGGCACCGTGGCTGGAAAAGTACGGGATGGCGGCGCCCGAGGCACTGGCCTGACGCCGGTGTGCTGGCCCCGGGCCGGCGCCTTGCGGTAAGCTCGCGGAAACCAACCTTCGCGCGCCGCCGGTCACCGCCTATCCTATGCAAGCTTTCAGCCTGGATCTGTTCGTCAGACTTCTCTGCGGCCTGCTGTGCGGGGTGTTGATCGGGCTCGACCGCAACCTGCGTGGCAAGGCAGCGGGTGCGCGCACGCTCGGACTGGTCTCCCTTGGCGCGGCTACGGCGGTGTGCCTGGTGACGGTGGCGGGCCATCCTCCCGACGCCATGTCGCGCGTGCTGCAAGGCTTGCTCACGGGGATCGGCTTTCTGGGCGTGGGAGTGATCTCCCGCCACAGTAGTGACGACAAGCCCCAGGGCCTGACCACGGCGGCGGCGATCTGGCTGGCCGCCATCATCGGTGCCGCCTGCGGAGCGGGGTATTTCGCCATCGTGGCGATGGCGCTTGGCCTGGGCCTGGTKCTGCTGCTGGTGGGCGGGCGTTTCGAGYGCACGCTGCACAGGCGGCTGCTGCACGAAGAGGCCGGGTTGCCGCCTACCCCCAAGGTCCATCGCAACGGCGGCGCGCATGCCGACGCGGACGGGCAGAAACGCCAGGCCCCGCCCGGGCTGGACGAGAGCTGAACAGCGCCCGGCGCGGCATTGGCCTMAGCGCGCCTGCGCGCGCAGCGCGGCTTCGATGCCGCGGATGCTCTCTACCAGCAGCGGACGCACCGTTTCCAATAGCATGGCCGCCGGCACGATGGCGGTGGGGCCGCTGCACGACAAGGTCATCGGCGGCAGCGCGGGTCCCGGGCGGAAAGCCGCAGCAATCGAATTGATATCGGGCAGCCACTCGCCAAAGGACGTGGTGCAGCCCAGCCGCTGCACCTCGGTGCGGCTATGCGCGACGATGGCATCGGCGCGCTCGCTGTCGAGTCCGTCCTGCCTGCGGAAGGCGGACAGCGCCTGTTTCTGCTCGGCCGGGGGCAGCGCTTCGAGGTAGGCGCGTCCCGCCGCGGTGGTCAGGCCGGAGATGCGCGTGCCCACCGCGACCCGCAAGGTCAGGTAAGACTCGGACTGGCAGTTCTCGTAGATCAGCATCTGCGCGCGGTCGCGCACGATCAGCGAGGTCACGCCCTGGGACAGGTCGGCCAGTTCCCGCATATACGGCCGCACCACGTCGAGCACGTCCGCGCCTTGCTGCGCCGCGGGCGCCAGGGCCAGCGCGGAGCTGCCCAGCTGGTACTTGGCCTGCTCGGGGTCCAGGCGCAGGTAGCCCAGTTCGGTCAGCGTATGKGTCAGCCGCGATACCGTGGACTTGGGCAAGCCGCAGCGCTGGGCCAGCTCGGCATTGCCAAGTCGCGTCTCGTAGCTGCGGAAACAGGCCAGCACATCGAGGCCACGCGCCAGCGCGGTGACGAAATGCCGGTCTTCCTTTTGCTGGGCGGCATCTTCTGGCAGCGGCGCTTGCATGCGGTATGCCTCGGTTGTCTGTGACGGCGCGTGATCAGCCGGCGCCGGCGAGCATCTCGCGCAGCTTTGCCTTGAGGATCTTGCCGGAGGGCGCGGCCGGCAGGTGGGCCACGATCCTGACCTCCGCCGGCATCTTGTACGGCGACAGGCGTTCGCGCAGGAAGGTACGCAGCGCGGCCTGGTCCAGCGCCATGCCGTCGCGCACCTCGACAAAGGCGATCACTTCCTCGTTGCCTTCCACCGTGCGCCCGACCACGGCCGATTGCAGCACCGCCGGGAACGCGTTGATCGATTGCTCGACTTCTTCCGGATAGACGTTGAAGCCCKAGTGGATGATGATTTCCTTGGACCGCCMCACGATGGAAACGGCACCGTCGGCATCGATGCGCGCCAGGTCGCCGGTATGCAGCCAGCCGTCGGCGTCGATCACCTGCGCGGTGAGGTCGGGGCGGCGATAGTAGCCCTTCATCACGTTCGGGCCGCGCACCAGCAGCTCGCCGCTGCCGTCAGGCAGCGGATCGCCCAGGCGGATTTCCACTTCGGGCACCACGGGGCCCACCGAGCAGTCGCTGCGCGGGGCTTCCACGCGCGTCTGGCATACCGTGGGCGAGGTTTCGGTCATGCCGTAGCCGTTGTGCAGGACGATGCCGAAGMTGCTCTCGAACGCCGACTTGAGCGAAGCCGCCAGCGGCGCGCCGCCGGACTGCGCCATGCGCAGCGCGGGTGCCCGCAGCGGGGTGTCCTGCGCACGGCTCCACTCGATCAGCTTGGCGTACATGGCCGGCACGCCGTGCAGCACGGTGAGTTGCAGGTCGGCGAGCGCATGGGCGAGCTTCTCCGGGCGGAAGCGCGGCTCGTAGAAGACCGTGGCGCCGTTGGACAGCGGCCCGACCAGCAGCACCGACAAGCCGTACACGTGCGAGATCGGCAGCACGCCGTAGATGCGGTCGCCCGGCTGCACGCGCGCCTGCAGGCGGTTGGAGCGGCCAATGAACATCAGGTTGGCATGGGTGAGCATGACGGCCTTGGAGGCCCCGGTGGTGCCGGTGGTGTAGATCAGCGCGGCGACCTGGTCGCGCGCCGCCGCCTCGACCGGCTCGGCCACGGCATTCTGGTTCACGGCGCCGGCCAGCAGAGCGCCCGCGTGCGGCCATTGCAGCGGCTGCGCGCCACGCGCCAGGCCGTGCTCGCGCGCTTCGGGGTGGGCGCTGTCGAGGTATAGCGCGACGCGCGCGCCGGCATGCTCGATGATGTTGTCGATCTCGCGCGGCGAGAGGCGGGCGTTGACCGGCACCGCCCACGCATCGAGCGAGCTGAGCGCGAGAATCAGCACCGCGCAGCCCACGCTGTTTTCCGTCACAAGCACCACGCGGTMGCCGCCGCGCACGCCCAGGTCCGCCAGGGAACGCGCGGTTTCGGCGATAGCCCCGTCCAGTTCGCCGTAGCGCAGGGACCGCTCGGCATCCATCAGCGCGACACGCTCGGGGTGGCTGCGGACCCACGGGGCGATGGTCTGGTGCAGGCGGGTGAACGAGGCGGTGGCTTGGGAAGCGTCGGCGCGCGGGGAAACTGCCGGCGCGGGCGCGCCAGACGTGGGGGTGCTGCTCATTGCGGTCTCCGGTAAGGCTTCCGGCGTGGCCGCCGGATTTGTTCGATGGCGGCATACTCCCACCGATCGCCTCGCCCGTCAACTGCACTGTGGAATGACTGTTCTGCAGTGCAGAACAGTCATGATCAGGACAACGATCGGCCGCCGGCMCTCAGAAGCGGAAGCGCGCCACGCCTGCCGACAGCGCCGCGGCCTGCGCATCCAGGCTTGCGGCCTGCTCTGCCACCGCCTCCACCAGGCCGGCGTTCTGCCGGCTGGTCTGGTCCAGTTGCGCCACCGCTTCGCCCACGCCGCGGATGCCGCGGGCCTGCTCGTCGGCCACCCCGCACAGCCGCTCGGCCAGCGCATGGCTCTGGCCTACCGCCTGCTCGATACCGCCCATCGCGCTGACGACCTGCTGGCTTAGCCGCGCGCCGCGCCCGATCTCCGCGGTGGTCTGGGCGATGGTGTCGCGGATCTCGCGTGCCGATGTGGCGCTGCGCTGGGCCAGTCCGCGCACTTCCTGCGCCACCACCGCGAAGCCGCGTCCGGCGGCGCCCGCGCGGGCCGCTTCGACAGCGGCATTGAGCGCGAGGATATTGGTCTGGAAGGCAATGCTCTCGATCACCGACACCATTTCCGCCACGCTGCGCGAATGCCCGTGCACGGCATCCATGGCCCCGCTCATGTCGTTGACCACGGCCATGCCTGCCTCGGTCGCCTGACGTGCAAGGCGCGCCATTTCGCTGGACTCGGTGGCTTGTTCGCGGGCTTGTCCCACCAGGGTGRTCAGGCGGGCGACGCTGTCGGCGGCGGCGGCCAGCGCGCTGGCCTGCATGGCGGTACGGCGCGACAAGTCCTGGTTGCCGCCGGCAATGCCTTCGCTGGTGGCGGCGATCTCCCGCGCGTGATGCTGGATATCCTCCAGCACGCCGGCCAGCTGGTCGCGCATGCGGGCCAGCAGGCTCATCAGGCTGCGCTCGTCGCCACGGCGCAGCGGCACGGCCTGCTGAAGGTCGCCGGAGGCGATGCGGCTGGCKACCCTGGCGGCATCCGCAGGCTCGCCGCCGAGCTCGGACAGCAGCAGGCGCGCGGCGAACCAGGCCAGCGCGGCGGCGGCGCCCAGGCTGGCCAGCAGCATCGCCGCCATCACGGTCTGCGCGCGCAGCTGGCTGGCGGCCACCGCCGCCACGGTAGCCGCGGCCTGGCTTTCCTGCAGCTTGCGCGCGGCCTCGACCACGGTGCCCAGCTTCTGCAGCTGCTCGCCGAGGAAATGGCCGTCCACCGACACAGCGCTGTCGAACTGCAGCGCGTCGAGCGGCTGCTTGCGCAGCAACGCCACATAGTCGCCCAGCAGCCTGGCGGCGGCGTCGCGTTCCTGTTGCAGCGCCGGCGCCTGCCGTGGCGCGGCGGCGCGGACCACCGTCAAGGCCTGGTCAAGCCCKGAGAGGGCGTGTTCGATATCCCTGGCGGCGTCGTCCCGCTCGCTGCCGCTGGTGGCCAGGGTCAGGGCGAGCTGGGCGCGATCCAGCCGCGCCAGTGCCGCCTGGGCGCGTTCGGCGGAAATGGCGCCCTGCATGTCGCGCTGGTAGAGGGTGTCGGTCATCTGCTTGACCGAGCCGAGGCTGAAGATACCTGTCAGCCCGACCGCTGCGCCGAACACGTAGACCAGGGCGAAGGCCGCGCACATGCGCGCGGCGAGCGGCAGCCGGCCAAGGCAGGCGGGCAAGCGCAGGCCCGCGCGGCGCGGGGCCTTCAGTTGGATGGTTTGCGACACTGTGAGGCTCCGATGGACCTGGCGGTCCGCATGCTGACCCTGGGGCACCGCCTTCCAGCCCGGCCAGGCCGGGGCCGCTGGCGGCGGATTCGTTGTGTGCGCATGCTCGGATACCAATGTGACGGAACCATGACATCCCGACACAGCCACAGGGTAATCCCCATTGTCACAATGGTGACATATCGTTGACATGAAATAGGGCCCGCGTCACTTGCGGGGGCCTCGCCGCGCACCGGCCTGTGCGCTTTCCCCCCATTGCGCACCTCAGGCGCCGCGCCGCCCACCCCAACAGGTCTGTCGATTCCGTTCATGCCCAACGCTTCCTCCCTGGCCGGCGTGCCCCTGCCGCGGCTGCGCCTGCCGCCGCTGCATGCTGTGTTCCAGCCCATCGTGACGTTCGGCAGCGGCGAGATACTTGGCTACGAGGCCTTGGTGCGGGGGCCGTCCGGTACGCCGCTGGCGATGCCCGACGCTTTGTTCCGGCTGGCCCGCAACGAAGCCGATACCGTCGAGCTTGAGCTGCAGGCCGCGCGTGCCGCGCTGTCCGGCTGCGCCGCGCTTGACCTGCAGGGCAAGCTGTTCCTCAACTTCAGCGCCACGGCGCTGCGCTACCTGCTGGCCGACGGCGGTCGCGCCATGGCCGCCCTGGTGGCCGGCAACATCGCCCCGGCGCGCGTCGTGATCGAGGTGACCGAGCACGCCCAGATCGAGCATGCCGAGCGCTTCGGCCGGTCCATGGCCGTGCTGCACGAAATGGGCATGCAATACGCGCTGGACGATTTCGGTACCGGCCACGCCAACCTGGATCGGCTGATCCACCTCGCGCCGCACTACATCAAGCTGGACAAGTCGCTGGTGCGGGACATCGGCACCTGCTCGCGCCGCCTCGAGGTGGTGCGCACCGTGCTGGCGCTGGTGGAGGCGCTGGGCGGCGCCGCGATCGCCGAAGGGATCGAGGACGCCGACGAACTGGCGGTGCTGCGCGACCTCGGCGTGCCCTTCGGGCAGGGCTACTATCTCGGTCGCCCGCAGGCGCAGCCGGTGCGCGAAGTCGCGCCGCAAGCGCGCCTGGCGCTGGTATCGAAGCAGATCGCGGTGTTCCCGCAGGCAGTGCGCTCGGCGCGGCCGGGCATGTCCGCAGGCAAGCTGATGCGGCCCGKCCCGGCGGTGCGTCCCGGCACGACCAACAACGAACTGCTGGCCTTGTTCCATGCGCACCCGGAGCTGCACGCGGCGGCCGTGGTCAGCGATGACGACAAGCCGCTCGCCATCGTCAACCGGCATTACTTCATCGACCGCTTTGCCGGGCCGTTCCACCGCGAGCTCTACGGCAGGAAGGATTGCCTGGCCCTGGCCAACCGCGCGCCGCTGTGCTTCGACAAGGGCGCCGGCATCGACGAGATGGCGCAGGCCCTGTCGGGCGAGGACCAGCGTGCGCTGGCCGACGGCTTCATCATCACCGAGCGGGGACGCTACGCCGGCCTGGGCACCGGCGCAGACCTGATCCGCGCGGTCACCGAGATCCGCATGGAGGCGGCGCGCTATGCCAACCCGCTGACCTTCCTGCCCGGCAACATGCCGCTGAACCGGCATATCGACCGGCTGGTMGAGGCCGGAGCGGAGTTCCACGCGTGCTATATCGACCTGAACCACTTCAAGCCCTACAACGACCAGTACGGCTACTGGAAGGGCGACGAAATGCTCAAGGGCGCCGCCGCCTTCCTGGCGCAGGCCTGCGACCCGGTGCGTGATTTCCTCGGCCATGTGGGCGGCGACGATTTCCTGGTGCTGTACCAGAGCCCGGACTGGGAAGCGCGCACGCGCACCGCGATCGCGCGCTTCGACCTGGCCGCGCGCGAGCTCTACTCCGACGCCGATCGCGAGGCCGGCGGCATCCATGGCGAGGACCGGCTGGGCCAGCGTGCGTTCTTTCCCACCGTGACCATGGCCGCCGGCGCGGTGCGCGTGGGGCCGCGGGGGCCATCCGGCCCGCAGGGCATGCCTGGCTTGTGGCGACTGGACAGCAGCCATATCGGCGCGGCCGCGGCCGCGGCCAAGCGCGCGGCCAAGAAAGCCAGCAGCGGCTTTGTGGTGATCGACTTGCGCGAGCTGGCGCGCGACGGGCGTCTCGGCGCCCCGGCGTCCGGGCAGGCGGCAGCCCCCTACCTGGCTAGCCGCGGTGGCGGGCGCGCCTGGTGACGCCGGCCGCCGTTTCCTCCAGCCGGTATCCCTGCCCATAGACGACCGTGATCACCACGCCATTGCCGGGGTGCAGCGCCAGCGTGCGGCGCAGGCGCGAGACCAGGTTTGCCAGCGCCCGCGACGTGGCCGGCAGCCCGTATCCCCAGATCGCGTGCTCGACCTGTGCGTGCGGTATCACGCGCCCCGCACCGGAGAACAGCAGGGCGGCGAGATCGAATTCCTTGGGTGTGAGCTGCAGCCGCCGGCCGCGGAACGTGACCTGGTGCGACAGGTAATCCAGCGTGTAGGGCCCGATCACGACGGCAGGGCCCGGGGCGGGCGCCGGGTCGCGGGCGGCGGTGCGGCGTCGCAGCGCGTGCAGCCGGGCCACCAGCTCGCGCGCCCKCAGCGGACGGATCATATAGTCGTCGGCGCCCGCCTGCAGGGTGTTGACCACCGAATCCTCGTCGCGCCGGTCGGACAGCACCATCACCGGCAGCTCGCCCCGCCACGCCGCGCGCACCGCGCGCACGKCCTGCACCGCGGGCATGTCGGCCAGTTCGTGGTCGATCAGCAAGACGTCGTAGCCGGAGTGGTCGATGCGCTGGAACAGATCCCGGCTGGCGTGATAGGTATGGCAATACATGCCGGCGCGGGACAGGGAATCCGAGAGGGCCTCGGCCTGGACCGAGCGGTCCGCTAGCAGTGCGATCTTCATTGGGATGGGTCCAACTGGCAACTGGCGTTCGGGCAAAGAGGGGGCTGGCGCGCATCCGCCGCCCGGCCAGACGGGCAGCCATGCACTGGGCCGGGACGGGCTCGGGCCTTCCCCGCAAGGCATGCGGGCAGCATAGTCCGGGGCGAGGCCGATAACGTTCAGAGCAATCCGCAAGCGCGAGCGGAGTATTCCCAAGGCAGGCGGCGACGCATCCGGGGCGGCGCCCGATCTCGCCGAGGCCCGCATGGGATTGCTGCGCCGCATTTACATGATTTGTCCGAATCTGCCGCTTTATGTTATCCACAGAATATGTGGATAAAAGGGGGCGGCCCTYGGCGCTGTGCCAATAGCGGCGGATTTGTATCGGACTGCCTAAATTTTGAGCAATCGGCGCGGCGGCCGGTGGCGGCGCAGACCAGCGTCGGCGCCCCGGCATGCGCAGCAGCAATCCGGAGCCATCACGGCGATGCCGTCCGGCCTGAAGCTGGCGAGCCGCTGGCATGGGGGCCGGCGATCATGCGCGGCTGCCCGTCTCGCGCAGCCGCACGATGCGGCGCCGCTTGCCCTGGATGAAGGCGCCGGGATGGCCGGCGGCGTGGCCGGGCAAGTCCACGACGATGACCTCGCCGCCGCTGCCGGGCAGCGCACGGCCATGCGTCAACGGCATCGGCGCCGCGGGCAATGCCTGTTGCGGCCAGGCTTCGACAAAGCCCAGCCGCTGCCGGAACGGGCTGCGGCCCGCTCAGAACGCCGAGATCGGCCGCCCCGTCAACGGATAGTTGGGATCGTTGTAGCCATGCGTGGAGGCATGCCCCGGCCGTACCAGGTCGTCGACCATCGCCTCTTCCGTGGCCGAGACCGCGACGCCCACTGCGCCGAAGTAGTCCTCGAACTGGGCCAGTGTGCGCGGCCCGGCAATCACCGAGCTGACAATGGKATTGGCCAGGACCCATGCCGTGGCGAACTGCCCGAGCTGGAGGCCGCGCCCGTCGGCATGCTGCTTGAGCTTCTGCGCGATGACGAGCGATTCCTCTCGGAACTCGGTCTCCATCATGCGGCGGTCGGCGCGGCCCGCGCGGGAATCCTGCGGCGGCTGCTGGCCGGGCTGGTATTTGCCGGTGAGCACGCCGCGCGCGATCGGGCTGTAGGGCACCACGCCCAGGCCGAAGTGCTGGCAGGCGGGCAGGATTTCCACTTCCGGCATGCGGTTGAGCAGGTTGTAGTAGGGCTGGCATGCCACCGGACGCGGCACGCCCAGTTGGTCGCACAGGCGCACCAGCTCGGCGATGCGCCAGCCGCGGAAGTTGGAGACGGCCCAGTAGCGGATCTTGCCCGCGCGCACCAGATCGCCCATCGCGCGCACCGGCTCTTCCAGGTTCTCGCCGGGGAAGTCGCGGTGCAGGTAGAGGATGTCGAGGTAGTCGGTAGCCAGGCGGCCCAGGCTTTCTTCGGCCTCGCGCAGGATCCACGTGCGCGAGTAGTGCGAGCGGTTGGGCGCGGCGTGCATCGGGTTGCCGAGCTTGCTGGCCAGTACCCAGTCATGGCGGTCGCCGGCCAGCAGCTTGCCGACCATGCGTTCGGAGCCGCCCTTGCTGTAGACATCCGCCGTATCGATGAAATTCACGCCGTKGGCGCGCGCGCTGTCGACGATGCGGCCGGCTTCGGCTTCATCCGTCTGGTCGGCGAACATCATGGTGCCCAGGCACAGGGCGGATACTTTCAGGTTGCTGGCGCCCAGGCGCCGGTACTCCATCTTGAACTCTGACATTGCGGTCTTCCTTGACGATACGGGGTGCGGCGAGGCGAAAAACGCTACAGCTTAACGCCTGCCGCGAAATCCTGCCGCGCCTATGCCAGAATGGCAGGCATTGTGATCCGTCGCCGCATGGCGACCCCTGACGGTCATGCTCAGCCCTTCCCTGATCGCTGCGATCGTGCTGGTCTTCMATGCACTCGGCATCCTCGCCGCCCTGCACGCGGTGATGACCGTGCGCACGGCACCGGGCGCCATCGCGTGGGCAGGGTCGCTGGTGATGATGCCGTATTTCGCGCTGGTGCCCTACCTGATCCTGGGCAGCAGCAATTTCGCCGGCTACGTCAACGCGCGCCGTTTCAACAACGATCGCCTGCGCGAGGTCACGTTCGACATGGACGCCGGCGAGCGCGCCGCGCGCGATGCCAGCGTGGTGCACGCGCCCGAGCAGGCCTGCCTGCGGGCCTTGCCGCGGCTCACCGGCATGCCTTGCCTGGCCAACAACGCCGTGCGCCTGCTGGTCAACGGGGACGCCACCTTCGCTGCCATCCTGGCCGCCATCGCTGCCGCCAGGCAGGTGGTGATCGTGCAGTTCTTCATCGTCCATGACGATGCGCTGGGCCAGCGCCTGCAGGACCTGCTGTGCGAACGCGCGGGCGCCGGCGTGAAGGTGTATTTCCTCTACGACAGCATCGGCTCGCACGCGCTGCCCGGCGACTACGTGAAGCGATTGCTGGCGGCGGGCGTGGAGGCGCGCGCGTTTGCCACGCGGCGCGGCTTCGTCAACCGCTTCCAGCTCAATTTCCRCAATCACCGCAAGCTGGTGATCGTGGACGGCGCCTGCGCGTTTACGGGCGGCCACAATGTCGGCAACGAATACCTGGGCCTGAAGCCGCCGCTGGCGCCCTGGCGCGACACGCATATCGAGATCCGMGGCAGCGCGGTGCTCGATTTGCAGATGGTCTTMGCCGAGGACTGGTACTGGGCCGCGCGCGAGGTGCCGGTGCTGCTGCCGCCGCCGGCCGCGCCGGCCGGCACCATGACCTGCCAGGTGGTGCCTTCCGGCCCGGCCGACGCGCAGGAGACCTGCTCGCTGTTCTTCGTCGAGGCGATCCAGTCGGCGCGCTGGCGCGTGTKGATCACCAGTCCGTACTTCGTCCCGGACGAAGCCGTGTTCGCCGTGCTCAGGCTGGCGGTGCTGCGCGGCGTGGATGTGCGTATCCTGCTGCCGGCGCGCCCGGATCACCTGGTGGTGTTCGCGGCCTCCACGCTGTACGCCTACCAGGCCATCTGCGCAGGCGTGAAGATCTACCGCTACCAGCCGGGTTTCCTGCACCAGAAGGTGATCCTGATCGACGACGAGGCCGCGGCGGTGGGCAGCGCCAACCTGGACAACCGCTCGTTCCGCCTGAACTTCGAGATCATGGTCATGACCGCGCACCGCGGCTTTGCCGCCAGCGTGGCGGCCATGCTGGAGGAGGATTTCGCACAGGCGCGCCGCATCGGGCGCGAGGAGTACATGGGCGGGACCCACCTGCGGCGCGTGGCGATGCACGTGGCGACCCTGTTCGCGCCGATCCTGTAGCGCCGGCTCCGTGCGCCGCGGCGTGCCGGCCGCGGGCTAGATCTCGTCCTGGGATGCGTGCCTGGACCTGCCTGTGGGCCAGTCGCGGCGCATGATGATGTAGGTGAATGAAGTGGACCAGCCGATCAGGATCAGGCCGACCAGCGGCTCGATACTGGCGATCAGCCGCGTCGCGCCAACCGGGGAGATGTCGCCCAGGCTCTGCGTGGTATAGGTCTCGAGCGAGAAATAGACGTAGGTGATGGGCTGGATCTCCTGCGGCCCGGCCAGGCCGCCGAGGCCCAGCCAGTGGCCGGCRGCCCAGTAGCCCCCGGCGAACACGATGGCTTCCAGGCAATGGGCGAGGATGATGAAGACGATCAGCACGCCCACATTGACGCGCCCGGCCCAGCGGCGCGGGCTCATTTMCGACAGCAGCCGCAACACCTCGTAGTGGATCGCAACCACCGTCACGGTGAGCACGCTGGCGCAGAACAGTGCCAGAAGATCGTCGGTGGTCAATTGCATWGGGCAGTCCTTGTGTTGCCGTGCGGTACGCATAGTGGACCGCGGCCGACGCCGGGATGTTCCGTCCGCCGCGTACCAGCGCGGTCACAAACTGCATGGAATGTAACGGCGGATCACGAGGAATGCCAGCGCGCCCCGTTGCGCGGCGCGGCAGCGGCGGCCATGACGCCGGCGTGGCGAAGCGGCGGCGCGACCATGCCACCGGCGGGCCGGGCACCGGCAACTGCTGCGACGGTGCTTCCGCCGCATCACGGTAGTCGGTGGCAGGTGACACGGCCGTGCGCGTCGAAGCGCGGATGCGAACCGCCGTGGAGCTGGCAAGGCCTGCCGTTCAATGTGAGGTGAGCGGCCCAGGCKACGAAGGCCTTGGGCAGCGCCAGCGCGCCGTTCGACGGCCAGTTCGAGACGCTATGCAGGGCGGACGCGCAGCGGGCTGCCGGTCCCCGCTGACTAGTCGAATTCKACGTAGATCTCGCCGCGCGGGCCGTCGTAGCACAAGCGCGGTACCTTGCCGTGCTCGCGGCTGGTGCGGGCCAGGGCCCGCAGCTCGGCCTGGCGGCCGGGCTCGCGCAGGTTGCGGCGCGCGCCGGTGCTGATCTCGGTGGGCCCGCATTGGGGATTGCCGCAGCCATACAACACCCATTGTCCGTAACTGCCGCGGCGGGTGCGGGTTTCGGCCTGGGTGCCGCAAAGTGGGCAAACATTCTGTCTATGGGTCATGGCCGGGTCCTGCGCGCCGGGGCGCATTGGCTTGACGACATTGGGTAACCAGTCTGCGCAGTTCGGCGCTTCACGGCTTCCCCACTTGAGAGGGGAATAGTTTTTCGGATGTGCTGCAAACGTTGTCACGGAGTGCGCAGCAGCAATGCCACCGGCAGCATCTCCAGGACTTCCGCCAGCGGCAGGCGACCCGCGCGAGCGAGCAGGGGCCGGCTGGTCAGTACGTCCACCCACTGGCTGTCCTGCCCATGCCCGGCCTGCAGCGCGGTGTCGCGCCAATGCTCGCGCGCGACCCGGGGCTGTCCGGGATCGCTCAGGTGCGCGGCCAGCCGGGTGGCCACCACGAGTGCCTGCACCTGCCCATGGCGGCGCGCGAACGCCACGGCGTGCGCCGCCAGCGCGCCGCCGAGCGCGGCCGGGCGATAGTCGCCCGCGGCKAACAGCGCGGCATGCGCGCGGCGCGCCGCCAGCACGCTGCGGATCAGTTGCAGCTTGAGGCGGCCGTCCTGCCAGCTGGCCAGCCAGGCGGGCCAGCCCGCGGCATCGCCCAGGCCGGCGCGCAGCTTGTCGAAATCCACCGGGCGGCGGTTGTCGGGATCGACCAGGCTGAGGTCCCAGTCTTCGGTGCCCTGGTAGCGGTCGGGCACGCCCGGCGCGGTAAGCTGCAGCAGCGTCTGGCTCAGGCTGTTGACGGCGCCCGGCACGGCGATGCGCCGGGCGAAGGCGGCGATCCGCGCCAGCACGCTGCCGCGCCCACCGTCCCGGTCGTGCGCCAGCGTCGCGAGGACATCCGCGCTGCCCTGCTCATAGGCGCTGTCCGGGCTGGTCCAGGTGCCGTGCCGCTTGGCTTCGCGGATCGACTTGCGCTGCCACTCGCGCACCCGCGCGAGCAGTGCCGCCACGCCGTCGGTGTCGCGGGGATCGAGCGCCGCCGGCCATGCGCCGACCAGCGTCTGGTACAGCATCAGGCGGTCCGCCGCGTCGGGCGCGCACGGCAGGCGTGCCAGCAGTGGCTGGCATTGCTGCTCCCAGTCGCGCACCTCCCGGGCCCATTCACCGGGCAACTCGCTCAGCACCGCCAGGCGCATGCGTGCATCCTCGCCACGCTTGTGGTCGTGCGTGGCGGTGGCCAGCATGGCCTGTGGCCAGGCCTGCGCCCGCTGCGCCATGCGCGCGTGGAAATCCTCGGGCGTGAGGGCCAGGGTTGCCGGGTCGCTGCCCACTTCGTTGCGCGAGAGCAGGCGGCCGTGKCGGTAGAACACGGTGTCTTCCGCCGCCTTGGCTGCCAGCGGCGGCATCAATTGCTGCACGCGCGTGCGCGCCTCGCGCAGCGCCGTGCTGTCGCGGGCAGRATYGGCCAGCCATGACAGCAGGTGCGCCAGCGCGGGCCGGTCGGTGGCGGACAGCACGGCGTGCGCGGCAGCGCCGGCGCGCTCCAGCACGGCCTTGTCCTCGCGCGAGCGCAGGCGTTCGCTGAAGTAGGTGCGATAGACCGGCAGCGGCACCAGCAGGGCGGCCAGCGCGCGGCGCAGGCTGGCCAGCGTGAGATCGCGCGTAGCCGGCTCGCTGCGCGCGCAGGCATGCAGGCGGCGGCTCGCGCCCTCGAATTCGGTGACCAGGTGATGCGACAGCAAATGGGCGCGGGCCGCCTGCACCTGTGCTTCGACGCTGCGCGTCTCGCCGCTCATCCGTTGCCACAGCGCATCGAGCCCGGCGGCGCCGTCGCCGTCGTGCAGCAGTGCGGACACGGCGTCCATGAAGTCATAGCCGGTAGTGCCGTCCACCAGCCAGTCGGCGCGCAACGCTTCGCCGGGCGCGAGGATTTTCTCGACCACAAGCCAGGGGCATTGCACGGCGCGCCCCGGCGGCCGCTMGGGCGCGAGCGCGGTGAGCCGGGCGCGCAGGCGCTGGCAATAGGCGGCCGGGTCGGCCAGCCCGTCCACGTGGTCCACCCGCACACCGTCGATCCAGCCGTCGCGGAACAGCGCGAATACCAGGGCATGGACAGCGTCGAACACCGCCGGCTGTTCCACCCGCATGCCGACCAGGTCGCTCACCTCGAAGAAACGCCGCCAGTTCAGCTCGTCGGCGGCGGTGGCCCACCAGGCCAGCCGATAGTGCTGCTGCTCMAGCAACTCGTGCAGGCGCGCGCGGCCCTCGGGCTGGTGCGCATCGAGCAGGGCAGGCAGCGCCGCGGCCGTGTCCGGCTCGAAGGTGTCCTCCGCCAGCGGCAGCGTCTGGCCTCCGTAGCACAGCAGCGGCTGGCCGGCTTGCTGGTCGAAGCGCACCGTCAGCTCCGCGGCGCACAGCGCATCCCAGTACGGTTTGCCCAGCACCGGCAACAGCACGCGGCCATGCAGGTCGGGGTCGGGCGAATGCCAGTCGATGTCGAAATGATGGGCGTACGCGCTMTGCGCGCCGCGCGCCAGCACGTCGCGCCACCACGGGTTGTGCGCGGGGCTGGCCGCCATATGGTTGGGCACGATGTCGAGCACCAGCCCCAGGCCATGTTCGCGCGCGCACTCGGCGAAGCGGTAGAAGCCATCCTCGCCCCCCAGCTCGGGGTTGATCACGCGGAAATCGGTTACGTCGTAGCCGTGCGTGGAGCCGGGCCGCGCGGCGAACACAGGCGACAGGTAAAGGTGGCTGACGCCAAGCGCTGCGTAGTAGCCGGCCTGCTGCGCGGCATGCTCGAAGGTGAAGCCGGCATGCAGCTGCAGGCGCGCCGTGGCGCGTGGCGGCAGGCAGGGTTGGGGCATTCAGCGTTTCTCCTTGCGGGGCGGCGGCTGGCGGGAAGGCCCGGCGTCGCCGCCCGGGCCACGTAGCGCGGCAACGCGCTGGCGTACMGGCCAGGCATCGAACAGCGTGCGTACGTCGGCGTCCAGCCGCCGCTGCCAGTTGGGATGGCCGGCGATGGTGCCGGGCAGGTTGGGCTGCTMGCGCGCGCCCAGCAGGTCTTCCACCGGCACCAGCCGCAGCGGCGTGGCGGCGCGTCCGAGCCACGCCAGCACGGCGTCGAGCGGGGCGTCGCCCGGCGCGGCTTCGGGCCCGAGCACCAGCCCCGMTTGCGCCAGCGCCCGCCACAGCGCGGTGCGGTCGCGGGCGCGGGCGGCCAGCGCGCTGGCCTCGGTCTCGCCGGCACCGAGCTGGCCCAGCCGGGCGCGCCACGTGATGTCCCGCCCCGACCACCAGCCGGCCACGGTGGGCAGGTCGTKGGTGGTGGTKGTCGCCACCGCTTCGGCAGGCCAGCGTTCGGGCGGCAGGAAATCCGGCACGGCAKGGGCGCCTGCGGCKGGCGTTTCCACGGGCAGCCGCGCCGGCGCGTGGGCCGATGCCTCGGGGCCGGCGCGCTCGAACCACAGCACGTCGATGCCCAGCATGCCGCGCGCGGCCAGGCTCTCGTTGAAGCTGGCCGGTACCGTGCCGAGGTTCTCGGCCACGATGATGGCGCGATGGCGCCACGACTCCAGCGCGACAAGCCGCAGCAGGTCCGAGAACGGAAAGCGAAGGTAGGCGCCGGCGGCGGGCGGCGCGCCGTCCGGCACCAGCCACATGCGCGCCAGCCCCAGCGCGTGGTCGATGCGCAGGCCGCCGACCGGGCCGAGGTTGGCGCGCAGCATCTCGATGAACGCGCCAAAGCCGTGCCGGAGCGCGCGCGGCGAGAATAYGGAGATTCCCCAGCCCTGGCCCAGCGGGTTGTACAGATCCGGTGGCGCCCCCGCGCAGACGCCCGCCAGGATCTCGCCCTGGCGGGTCCAGGCGTGGCTGCCGCCGCCATCGGTGCCGACCGCCARGTCCGCCACCACGCCGATCGCCATGCCGGCGGCGCGCGCGCGGCGCTGGGATGCGGCCAGGCCGTCGGCCGCCAGCCACTGTGCGAAAGCGTGGTAGCCCACCGCATCCGCGTGCGCGCTGGCGAAGGCTTCGAGCGCGACCGATGCCGGCGCGCGCTCGGTGACTGGCCATTGCCGCCAGTCGGCCGCGGCGGCGGCTTCKGCGGGGCTGCCGGCCGTGGCCACGCGCTGCGCCTGCAGCGCCTCGAAGCGCGCGTGCGCCTCCAGCGCGGCGCCCTGGCGCAGGCGGAATGCCGTGAATGCCTGAAGCGCGCGCGCCGGCAGCAACGTGGCGCGATGCTGCCACAGCCACTGCATGACGGCATTGCGCGCGCGCGCCAGCGCCGGCCAGTCGATTTCGGCGCGGGCTTCCAGCGCCGGCATGATGCGGCCCAGCGCAAGCGCGGCGACGGCCCGGTCCACGGCGCCCTGGCCAAAGACGGCAGCGGGATCCGCGTAGAGCGGGTTAAGGAACAGCCGGCTCGAAGGCGAATACGGGCTGTAGCGCTCCGGCAGGGCGGCAAAGCCCGCGTGCAGCGGATTGATGGCGACGGCGTCCGCCCCCGCGCCAGCGGCGGCCTCGCAGCACGCGGCCAGCGTGGTCAGGTCGCCAAGGCCGGCTGGCGCGCCGTGCCGCAGCGAGTACAACTGCACAGACAGGCCCCAGGGCCGCCTGTGGCTGGCCGCGCTGGCGCCAGCGCCCGCGCGCAAGGCATCGGCGACACCGAAGCAGCGGGCCGGCGCCACCGCCAGCGTAAGCTCGGCATCGCCGACCAGCAGTCGGTGATAGCCGATGGCAGCGATGGCCGCTACGTGCATGCCGCCATCGGCATGAGGGCGCGCGGTGCCGTTCACCACGGTGCCGTCCTCCAGTTCKAGCCGGTAGGGAAGCCGCGAAATCGTATGCGCCAGCGGTATCGCCACGGGGTGGCCCTGGTTGGCGGTGAGCAGCGGGGGCAAAGCCCGGGCCGCGTCTTCGGCCGCCAGTTGCGCCCGCGATGCCTCGCATTGCCCGGCGGTGGCGCTGGCCAGCCCCAGGGCGGCCAGGATGKCGCGCAGCACATCGGGCTCGACCTCGCGCGCGCGGCCCTGGGCGTCTTCCCAGTGCACCATCAGGCCGGCACGCCCGGCCAGTGCGTGCAGCGGCTGCAGTGCCGGATCGCGCGGACCGGCGGCGCGCAGGGGTTGCCCGTCAAGGGGATCCGTGTCCATGGCGGGCTGCGCTAGGCGGGTTGGTGCCTGCCGCCGCCCAGGCAGGCGATGGCACAGGCCGGCGGCAACGTACCAGCGGCCAGCGCCTGCAAGGCGTCCTGGCGGCTCTGCGCCAGCAGCCGCGCGGGGATCGCGGGCKGCAGGCCGGGTAGCACGGCCGGCACCGGCGCATCGCCGAGATTGATCCAGACAGTGAGCAGGGCGCCGTCGCCGAGCCGCCAGCTTGCCGCCAGCGCGCGTTCGCCGAGGATGCGCACGCCCGCGCTCATGCAGCCTGCCAGGCGCGGCGCCAGTTCACGGTGGCGCGTGGCTAGCAGGGCGCCGTAATAGTGGCTCCAGGCGTTGTCGCCTTCGAGGCGCGGGCGCGAGGCCTCGAAGGTGGCCGGGTCGTTCGGATCCGGTATGCGCGCCGCGCGGGCCGGGTCGGAGAATGCAGCCACGGCGCCGAACTCKCGCCGGCGGCCCTCGCGAACCGCCTCGGCCAGCGCAGGCGGATGGCTGGTGAAGTACAGGAAGGGCGTGGTGGCGCCAAATTCCTCGCCCATGAAGACCAGCGGCACCTGCGGGCACAGCAACTGCAGCAGCACCGCCGCKCGCAGGGCGTCGGCGCCGGCCAGCGTGGCCAGGCGCTCGCCCATGGCCCGGTTGCCGGTCTGGTCGTGGTTCTGCAGGAACAGCACGAAGGCGGTGGGGGGCAGCGCGGCGCTGGGCTGGCCCCGGTGCACGGGCTTGGCCGGCTGGCTGCGCGTGGGCGAGGCCTCGCCCTGGTAGGAGAAGCCTTCGGCCAGCACGCGCGCGAGGTGTCCCAGCGCCGCCGCGTGCGGCGTGCCCTCGCCCTGCACGGGGCCCTCGCAGGCAGGCATGGCGTAGTCGCCGTAATAGCCGTCGCGCTCGCCGGTCAGCAATACGTGCAGCGCGTGGTGGCCGTCGTCGTTCCATTGCGCGTCGTAGCCGGCGGCGAGCAGGCCGGCGTCGTTGTGGTCGTTCTCCAGCACCAGGTGGATATGCCGGTCGGGATGGCGCGCGCGGATCTCGCCGGCCAGTTCGCGCAGCCAGCCTTCGTCGACGATGGCGTGCACGGCGTCCAGGCGCAGGCCGTCGAAGCGGAAGTCCTCCAGCCAGTACAGGGCGTTCTCGGTAAAGAAGCGGCGCACCTCGGGGCGGCGGAAATCGATGGCCGGGCCCCACGGCGTGCGCATGTCGTCGCGAAAGAATGCGCTGGCGTACTGGTGCAGGCAATTTCCCTCCGGGCCGAAGTGGTTGTAGACCACGTCGAGCAGCACGGCCATGCCCAGGCCGTGTGCGCAGTCCACCAGCGCGCGCAATGCCGCGGGCGTGCCATAGCTGCATTCGGGCGCGAACGGCAGCACGCCGTCATAGCCCCAGTTGCGCCCGCCGGGAAACTCGGCCAGCGGCATCAGCTCCACCGCCGTGAAGCCGAGCGCGGCCAGGCGCGGCAGCTGGCGGGCCGCGCCGGCGTAGCCGCCGCACAAGCCGACATGCATTTCATAGATCACGGCCTCTTGCCAGGGGCGGCCGCGCCAGAAGGGGTGGCACCACGCATGGGCGGCCGGATCGCATACCAGGCTGGCGCCGCCGATATCGGTGGCCTGCGCGCGGCTGGCGGGGTCCGGCACGGTGCTGCCGTCGTCCAGCCGGAACCAGTAGCGGGCGTCGGGACAGCAGGGGGCGATGGCCTCCAGCCAGCCTTCGTCCCCGTCCGGCCCGGGCGCCGCGCACATCGGTACCGGCCCCATGCCGGCGATCTCCAGGCGGATCGGCTGCCCGGCGGCAGTGGCGTCCGGCGCCCACAGCCGGAAGCACATGCGCCCGTCCGCGAGACGATGGGGCCCGAAAGATTGCAGCGGCGCGGGTGTCGCCACCGATGGCACAGCGTTCATGATGCGGCCTCCTTCTCCGGCCGTTGATGCGCGGGTCGCTAGCTCCATTGCGAATCCGCTTCGTCGGCCGGCACCGCCAGCAGCAGTACCACCGCATGAGCGGGCACGCGCACGGGCGTGCCGGCGGATGCCTCGGGCGATTCCGGGCGGCTGCTGTCGAGCAGCAGGCGCCAGTCCTGGCGCGGTTCTGGCATGTGGAAATCGGCGTCCTCGCCGCCGGCATTGAACAGCAGCAAGGTCACCTGGACCTGGCCGCCCGGCGCGGTGGCGGCGCGCCGCAGCGCCAGTGTGCGGCCCTCGCTGCCGGACCATTGCTCCGGGGTGAGCGGCTCGCCGTCGGTGTCGAACCAGGCGATATCGGCCAGGCCGGGTTCGATTTCCCGGCGACCATGGGCGAAGCCGGTCTCGGCAAAGGCATGCAAGCGCCKGCGCGCCGCCAGCAGGCKGCTGACGAAGGCAGTCATGGCGCGCCCKGCCGGGGCGTCGGCGCCCTCCCAGTCGAGCCAGGACAGTTCGCCGTCCTGGCAGTACGCGTTGTTGTTGCCGTGCTGGCTGCGGCACCATTCGTCGCCGGCGGTCAGCATCGGCGTGCCGTGCGAGAGCAGCAGCGTGGACATGAGCGCGCGCGCCACGCGCCCGCGCGTTTCCTGGATGGCGGGATCCCCGGTGGGCCCTTCGGCGCTGCCGTCCGGGCTCCAGTTGGCGCTGGCGTTGTCGTCGGTGCCGTCGCGGTTGTCCTCGCCGTTGGCTTCGTTGTGCTTGGCGCTGTAGCTGACCAGGTCGGCCAGCGTGAAACCGTCGTGCGCGGTGATGAAGTTGACCGAGGCCCAGGGCTTGCGGTGGCGGCGGTCGAAGATGTCGGCCGATCCGGCCAGCCGCGCCGCCAGGTCGCCGCGCTGGCCGGCGTCGCCGCGCCAGAAACGGCGCACGGTGTCGCGGAACTTGTCGTTCCACTCGGCAAAGCCGGGCGGGTGGTTGCCGACCTGATAGCCGCCGGGGCCGAGATCCCAGGGCTCGGAGATCAGCTTGACGCGCGACAGCACCGGGTCCTGCAKGATGGCGTCGAAGAAGCCCGCGCCGGGGTCGAAGCCGGTGCCTTCGCGGCCCAGCGTGCTGCCCAGGTCGAAGCGGAAGCCGTCCACGTGGAAGCACTCCACCCAGTAGCGCAGCGAATCCATCACCATCTGCAGCACGCGCGGGTGCGACAGGTTGAGCGTGTTGCCGCAGCCGGTGTCGTTGATGTAGTGGCGCTCGTCGCCGGGCATGAGGCGGTAGTAGCTGGCATTGTCCAGGCCGCGCCACGAGACGGTGGGGCCCAGCTCGTTGCCTTCGCAGGTGTGGTTGTAGACCACGTCGAGGATGACCTCSAKGCCCGCCGCGTGCAGGCGCCGCACCGCCACCTTCAGCTCGTTGAGCTGGCCGTTGCCGAGATAGGCCGGCTCCGGGGCGAAGTACGCCATCGTGTTGTAGCCCCAGTAGTTGCGCAGCCCACGCTCGAGCAGGAAACGATCCTGCAGGAAGGCATGCACCGGCAGCAGTTCCACGGTGGTGACGCCCAGTTTTTTCAGGTGCTCGACAAAGCGCGGGTCGCACAGCCCGGCAAAGGTGCCGCGGATATGCGGCAGCAGGTCGTGGCGCAGCATCGACAGCCCGCGCGGATGCACTTCGTAGATTACCGTCTGCTCCCACGGCACCGCCGGGAAACGGTCGTCGCCCCAGTGGAAGCTGGCGTCCACCACCACGGCCTTGGGCATGGTGGGCGCGCTATCGCGGCGATCGGGCGTGAGGTCCGCGCGCGCGCTTTGCAGGCGGTAGCCAAACAGCGCGTCCGACCAGCGCACCGGTCCGCTCAGTTGCCGCGCGTAGGGGTCGAGCAGCAGCTTGTGCGGGTTGAAACGGTGCCCGTGCGCCGGTTCGTAGGGGCCGAAGGCCCGGTAGCCATAGACCGTGCCCAGCGCGGCGTGTGGCAGGTAGCCGTGCCAGACCTCGTCCGTGCATTCCGGCAGCGTGTGCCGGGCCAGTTCCTTGCGGCCGTTGTCCGAGAACAGGCACAGGTCGATGCGGGCGGCATTGGCCGAGAACACGGCGAAGTTGATGCCGAGTCCGTCCCAGTGCGCGCCCAGCGGGTAYGGCTTGCCTGGCAGCATGCGGGTGGCAGGGGCAAGGGGCAAGGTCAGGCTCCTCGGTTGGCGAAATCTTCGGCGGCGCCGCCTGCCGGATCGTCGGCAAAGCGCAGTACCAGCGTGGCCAGCGGCGGGATGGTGAGGATGAGGGAGGCGGGCTGCCCGTGCGAGGGCGCGTCGGTGGCCAGCACTTCGCCGCCATTGCCGACGTTGCCGCCGCCGTAGATGGCCGCGTCCGTATTCAGGCATTCGAGCCAGCGCCCGGCGAACGGCACGCCCAGGCGGTAGTCGGGGCGCACCAAGGGCGTCATGTTGACCACCGCCAGCGCCACMTCGCGGCCGCCCGGCGCGGCGCGGCGCAGGTAGGCGAACACACTGTTGCGGCTGTCGTCGCCCACCACCCAGCTGAAGCCTTCGGGGCGGTGATCCAGCGCATGCAGGGCCGGCAGCGTGGCGTGCATGCGGTTGAGGTCGCGCACCAGCGCCTGCATGCCGCGGTGCGCGGGCTGCTCAAGCAGCGGCCAGTCCAGCTCCGTGTCGTGGTTCCATTCGCGCCACTGGGCGAACTCGGCGCCCATGTAGAGCAGCTTCTTGCCGGGGTGGGTCCACATGAAGCCGTAGTAGGCGCGCAGGCTGGCGAAACGCTGCCAGTCGTCGCCGGGCGTCTTGCCGATCATCGAGCCCTTGCCGTGCACCACTTCGTCGTGCGAGATCGGCAGCACGAAGGCTTCGGACCACGCGTAGACCATGCMGAAGGTCATGTCCTGGTGGTGCCAGGCGCGGTGCACGGGGTCGTGCGCCAGGTAGCGCAGCGTGTCGTGCATCCAGCCCATGTTCCACTTGAAGGTAAAGCCAAGGCCGCCGCTTTGCACCGGTGCGGTCACGCCGGGCCAGGCGGTGGACTCCTCGGCGATGGTCATGGCGCCCGGGCAGCGCTCGCGCACCACGGTATTGAGTTCGCGCAGGAAGGCCACCGTCTCCAGGTTCTCGCGCCCGCCGAAGCGGTTGGGCAGCCACTGGCCGGCCTCGCGGCTGTAGTCGCGGTAGAGCATGGATGCCACCGCATCCACGCGCAGGCCGTCGACGTGATAGTGCTCCAGCCAGTGCAGCGCGCTGGCCAGCATGAAGCCGCGCACCTCGTTGCGGCCCAGGTTGTAGATCAGTGTGTTCCAGTCCTGGTGGAAGCCCTCGCGCGGATCCTGGTACTCGTACAGCGCGGTGCCGTCGAATCGGGCCAGGCCGTGCGGGTCGGTGGGGAAGTGCGCCGGCACCCAGTCCAGGATCACGCCGATGCCGGCCTCGTGGCAGCGGTCCACGAAGGCGGCGAAGGCCTGCGGCGGGCCCAGCCGCGCGGTGGGCGCGAACAGCGAAAGCGGCTGGTAGCCCCACGAGCCGCCGAACGGATGCTCCATCACCGGCATCAGTTCGATGTGGGTGAAGCCGAGTTCCTGCACATAGGGCACCAGCCGCGCCGCCAGCCGCTCCCAGCCGCGCACGGGGTCGTTGACCTCGCGCAGCCAGGACAGCACGTGCAGCTCGTAGATGGACATCGGCGCGGCATGCGGGTCGGTGCCGGCGCGGCGGCGCATCCAGGCCTGGTCGGTMCACGCGTAGGGCGGCGCGGTGCGGCCCGGCTCGGCGACSACCGAGGCCGTGGCCGGCGGCGCCTCGGTGGCCAGCGCCAGCGGGTCGGCCTTGTCGGGCAGCGCCTCGCCGTGTGCGCCCAGCAGGTCGAACTTGTAGCGGCTGCCGGGCGCGGCGCCCATCCMGGCGGGGATGAACAGCTCCCACACGCCGGCGCCGTGGCGCAGGCGCATGGGATGGCGCGCCGGGTTCCAGCCGTTGAAATCGCCGATCACCGAGACGCGCCGGGCATTGGGCGCCCACACCGCGAAGCGCACGCCCGGGATGCCATCGAGCTCCTGCGCCTGCGCGCCCAGGCAGCTGCTCAGCTCGAAGTGGCGGCCCTCGGCGATCAGGTGCAGGTCCAGGTCGCCCAGCAGGGTGCCGAAGGCGTAGGGATCGGCGCTGAGCTGTTCKCTGCCGTCCGGCCAGCGCATGCCKAGTCGGTAGTCGGCCGCGCCGGCGCGTGCGGCATGCAGGGTCCCGGCGAAGACGCCACCAGGGTGCAGCGGTTCCAGCCCGGCCAGGCGGGTGCCGTCCGGGGMGGCCAGCCAGGCTGCCCGGGCGCCGGGCAGGCAGGCGCGTACGACGGTGCCGCGCGCGCCCGCATGCGGGCCGAGCACGGCAAAGGGATCGGCGTGGCGCGCGGCCAGCAGGGCTTCGATATCKCTCGCGTTTGGCAGYGGCGAGGGCGGCGAGGGTGGCATGGAGGGCGGCACCAGGGCCGGCGCGGGAGTAGGCATGGCGCGTGGCGGGGCGCTGTCAGTCTTGCGCATCGGCATCCCCGGTGACGCCGGTCAGCTTGCGCACCAGCCGCGCCAGCCCGTTGACCGGCAGGTCGATCCAGGCCACGCGGTTGGCGGCCTCGTAGCCAACCTCGTAGGCAGCGCGTTCGAGCAGGAACAGGTCGAGCAGCGCCTGCACCTGCCCGGCTGGCACCCAGGGCTGCTGCGCGCCGGCCGCCACCTGCCGGTAGCCCGCCAGGAAGGCCTCGCTGGCAGTCTGGCGGAAACGGTCCAGCAGCGCCTCGCGGCGCTGGGCCAGGGCCGGCGGCAGCGCGGCATGGGTGCGTTCGTGGCGGTCGGTCCCGACGGTGGCGGCGGCATAGTCGATCGAACGCAGCAGGCCCGCCACGTCCCGCAGCGGCGACGTCTTGCGGCGCCGCCACGCCAGCGGCAGCCCCGGCTCGCCCTCGAAATCGACCAGGTAGGTATCGTTCTGCGCGACCAGCACCTGTCCGAGGTGGAAGTCGCCGTGGATGCGCGTCTGCAGGCTGCCGGGCGCGCCCGCGGCGAGCCGCGCCACCAGCGCCGGCAGGTGCGCCCGGGCCGCAAGCAGCGTGTCGATATCTGCGGCGAAGCGGTCGTTGCGGGCCTGGCGGCCGAGTTCGCCGGCGCGCTGCTCCAGCAGCGTCATGGCACGCTCCAGCTCGGCCAGGGCCTGCCCGGCCCACTGCTGCACCTGCGCCTCGCCGGCGGCTTCCGGCGCGAACGCGGGATCGTCGCAGGGGCGGGCCAGCACCGCATGCAGCTCCGCCAGGCGCTGGCCCAGGGTGCCGGCMAGCGCGGCGTAGCCGCCGAGCGCCTCGCCGAATTCGTCCTCGGGGTCTTCGGACGGCACGGCGTCGTCGATGGCGCGGCCGATATAGTCCAGCGTCCAGCCCCAGGCGTCGCCCTGGTTCAGGATGTAGCCCTGCAGCAGCATCAGCGTATGCGGGGTGCCATCCAGCCCGGTACGTACCACCTCGCCAAGCAGCGGCGCGGAGTTGCGGTAGCCGTTGGCGCTCAGGTGGCGGGTGACCTCGGCCTCGGGGTGGATGCCGCCGGCCAGGCGGCGTACCAGCTTGAGCACGGCGGTATTGTTGTAGGACAGCGAGCTGTTGGACTGCTCGGCCGACATCCACTGCACTTCCTCGGATTCCAGCGGCAGGCCTGCGAGGGCGGGCTCGCCGCGAAAGCGGATCGGGCCGCGCGGGCTGGACAGCTCCCGGCCGGCGCGCAGCGTGCGCACCACTTCGCGGGCAAAGCACTCGACCGCGAAGGCATCGGTGACCAGGCCCACGCGGCTGCCCTTGCGCACGCGGGCCATGGACAGCGAGTGCGCCAGCTGCGAGGCGCCTTCGCCGGCGCCGTCGCGGTCCCACAACAGGCCGACCGGCAACTGGTAGCAGGCGGTATGGCCTTCCAGCGCCAGCTCCATCTCGCACAGGAAGGTTTCCTCGCCGGCCGTGCCCCGCGCKAACGGGATGGCATAGGCAATGCCCACGCTGCGGATGCGCTCGCCCTTGGCGCCGTACCAGCGGCGCCTGCCGATGTAGTGCGGCAGCACTTCGTTAGCCAGCGTGCGGCGCGAGGCTTCGGTGAGTTCCGCCTGGGCGGCGTTCTGCATCACCAGCGTGATCTGGTCGGGCATCTGCTCGGGGGCATCGACGTGCCAGGACGGTGGCTGGGCTTCGTTGCTCAGCACGAACCAGTAGAAGCCGTAGGGCGGCAAGGTCAGCAGGTAGGTGAGCTGGCCGATGGCGGGGAAGGGCGTGGCGCCCAGCATTTCCACCGGCACGCGGCCGGCGAAGGCGGACAGGTCCAGCTCCACCGCCTGCGGCGCGCGCGCCAGGTTGGCCACGCACAGGATGTGCTCGCCTTCGAACTCGCGCAGGTAGGCCAGGATCTTGCGGTTGCCGGGAAACAGGAAGCGCAGCGTGCCGCGCCCGAAGGCGCGGTGCTGGCGGCGCAGGGCCAGCATGCGGCGCATCCAGTTGAGCAGCGAGTGCGGGTCGCGGGCCTGCGCTTCCACGTTGACCGCTTCGTAGCCGTACAGCGGGCCCTGCAGCGGCGGCAGCACCAGGCGCTCGGGGTCGGCGTGGGAGAAGCCGCCGTTGCGGTCGGGCGACCACTGCATGGGCGTGCGCACCCCGTCGCGGTMGCCGAGATGGATGTTGTCGCCMATGCCGATCTCGTCGCCGTAGTAGATCACCGGCGTGCCGGGCATGGAAAACAGCAGGCTGTTCATCAGCTCGATGCGGMGGCGGTCGCGCTCCATCAGCGGCGCCAGCCGGCGGCGGATGCCGAGGTTGATGCGGGCGCGCCGGTCGGAGGCATAGACCTCCCACAGGTAGTCGCGCTCGGAGCTGGTCACCATTTCGAGCGTCAGTTMGTCGTGGTTGCGCAGGAAGATGGCCCACTGGCAATTGGGCGGGATCTCCGGCGTCTGCCGCATGATGTCGGTGATCGGGAAGCGGTMCTCCCGCGCGATSGCCATGTACATGCGCGGCATCAGCGGGAAATGGAATGACATCTGGCATTCGTCGCCGGGCACGGCGGTGCCTTCGTTGCTCAGCTCGCCCGCGCTGTGCATGGGCGGGGCGCCGGCGGCCGGCGCGGCATGGCCCGCGCCCTGGGTGCGGCCTGCCACCGCGGGCGAGATGGGGGCCGTGKAGGCGGCGGGCGCGCCCGGTCCGCCAAAGTATTGCTGGGCGTCTTCCGGCCACATATTGGCTTCCGCCAGCAGCAGGCGCCCCTTGTACTCCGCGTCCAGGTGGGCGCGGATGCGCTTGATGATGGCATGGGTCTCGGGCAGGTTCTCGTTGCTGGTGCCTTCGCGCTCGACAAGGTAGGGCACGGCATCCAGCCGCAGCCCGTCGACGCCGATATCGAGCCAGAAGCGCATCACCGACATCACCTCGCGCAGCACCTGCGGGTTGTCGAAGTTCAGGTCGGGCTGGTGCGAGTAGAAGCGGTGCCAGAAATAGGCGCCGGCCACCGGGTCCCAGCTCCAGTTGGATTTCTCGGTGTCGCAGAAGATGATGCGGGTGCCGGCGTAGGCCTGGTCGGTGTCCGACCACACGTAGTAGTTGCGCGCCGCCGAGCCGGGCTTGGCCAGGCGCGCGCGCTGGAACCACGGGTGCTGGTCCGAGGTGTGGTTGATGACCAGTTCCGTGATCACGCGCAGCCCGCGCGCATGCGCCGCGGCCACGAAGCGGCGCGCTTCGGCCAGCGTGCCGTAGTCGGGGTGGACGTTGCGGTAGTCGGCGATGTCGTAGCCGTCGTCGCGGCGCGGCGACGGATAGAACGGCAGCAGCCAGACCGTATCCACCCCCAGGTTGACGAGGTAGTCGAGCTTGGCGTGCAGGCCGGCGAAATCGCCCACGCCGTCGCCGTTGGCATCGAAGAAGGACTTGATGTGCAACTGGTAGATGACGGCGTCCTTGTACCAGAGCGGATCGGCGTTGAGCAGCGCGGCGCTCCCCGGTTCGGTMAGGCGTTTMATGCTGTCTCCTCGCGCAGCGGCCGCACCCGCCACAGCGCGAACGGCAACGCGTGGGGGTCCAGCCGGATGCGCTGGTGCTTGCCCCGCCAGGTGAAGCGGGGCCCGTGCATCAGGTCTTCGGCGTCGAGCGCGGCGTGGTCGGGCAGGCCCCATTCCCACAGCGGCAGCTCGATGGCCGCCTCGCGCGCGGCGCGCGGGTCCAGGCTGATGGCGGCCAGCAGCACTTCGCCGTCGAAGGCGCCGGGGACGGGCGGCGTGCCCGGCAGCGGCGCGGCGCGCGGCACGAAGCGGGCGAAGTACAGCACCGCGTCGTCGCTGGCGTGGTAGAAGCGCAGGCCAAGGTGGCTCTGCAGCGCCGGGTGGCTGGCGCGGATGGCGTTCAGGCGCGAGATCTCGGCAACGATATTGCCCGGGCGCTGCCAGTCCCACGCGCGCAACTGGTATTTCTCGGAGTCCAGGTACTCTTCCCTGGGCGCGCCGCCGGCCATCACCGGCGTGCCCTCGCACAGCTCGAAGCCGCTGTACATGCCCCACAGCCCGGACAGCAACGTGGCCAGCGCCGCGCGGATCAGGAAGCCGGGCCGGCCGCTGTCGTGCAGGAAATAGGGGTTGATGTCGGGTGTGTTGACGAAGAAATGCGGGCGGAAGTATTCGCGCAGCGGGCCCTGCGTCAGCTCCGTCATGTATTCCACGAGCTCGCGCTTGTGGTTGCGCCAGGTGAAGTAGGTATACGACTGGTTGAAGCCCAGCTTGGCCAGGCGCGCCATCATCTTGGGCCGCGTGAAGGCTTCGGCCAGGAACAGCGCGTCCGGGTACTGCGCGCGCACATCGGCGATCATCCATTCCCAGAACGGCAGCGGCTTGGTGTGCGGGTTGTCCACGCGGAAGATGCGCACGCCCTGGCCCGCCCAGAACAGCACCACGTCGCGCAGCGCGGTCCACAGCGTGGCGTCGGACGGCGGCGTGCCGTAGAAATCGACGTTGACGATGTCCTCGTACTTCTTGGGCGGGTTTTCCGCATAGCGCAGCGAGCCGTCCGGGCGGTGGGCGAACCATTCAGGGTGTTCGCGCAGCCACGGATGGTCGGGCGAGCACTGGATGGCGAAGTCCAGCGCCAGCTCCAGGCCCGCCGCGGCAGCGGCGTCGCGCAGGCGGCGGAAGTCATCGAAGGTGCCCAGTTCGGGGTGGATGGCGTCATGCCCGCCTTCCTCCGCGCCGATCGCATATGGGCTGCCCGGGTCGCTGGGCGCGGCGCGCAGGCTGTTGTTGCGGCCCTTGCGGTGGGTGCGGCCGATCGGGTGGATGGGCGGGAAGTAGAGCACGTCGAAGCCCATCGCGCGKATCGCGGGCAGCCGCGCGATCACGTCGTCGAAGGTGCCGTGGCGCTGCATGTCGCCGCTCTGCGAACGCGGGAACAGCTCGTACCAGCTGGCGAAGCGCGCCGCCAGGCGGTCCGCCTCCACCGGCAGCGCCACCGGGTGGCGCGTGGCGAACGGGCGCGGGTCGGCGGCCTGCATGGCCGCGCGCGTGCTTGGTGAGAGCAGGAGTTCGAGGCGGTGCATGTCGCGCGCGGGATCGGGGAGGGCATCGCTGCGGGCATCGCTATCGGCGTGGCCGGCGCCTTGCTGCAGTTCGCTTGCGATGGCGTGCACCGCGGCCTGGGTGTCCCTGGTGGCGCCGGCGGTGGCGGCCACCAGGCGCGCGCCTTCCTCGATTTCCAGCGTCACGTCGACGCCGGCCTGCTTTTTCTTGGTGACCTCGTCGCACCAGCTGCCGAAGGCGTCGCGCCATGCTTCCACGGTGAATTCATGGCGGCCCATGCCGCGCAGCGGAAAGCTGCCGTGCCAGCGGTCGTTGACGCCCGCCAGCAGCGGCGCTTCGTGCCAGTCCTGCTCGCCGGGGCCGCGCCAGAGCAGGACGGCGGCGAGCTTGTCGTGGCCGTCCATCCAGATATCCGCTTCCACCTCGACGCGCTCGCCGGCCACGCGCCGCACCGCGAAGCGGCCCGCGTCGCAGGCCGGCGTCACGTTCTCGATGGCGATGCGCGGCGCTTGCAAGGCAGCGGCAACGCTCCTCTCCAGCGTGGCGCGCACGGCGGCGGCAACCCGCTTGCCGTTGCGGCGCACCGGGGCCGCCTGCGCCGGGCCGGGCACGCTGTGATAGAGCTGGATGCCGGCGGGCGCGAGGGCGATGGTGGCCATGGCGTCCAGCAAGAATCCCCCGCTGCCCGCCGCCGCATCCGCACCGCCCGGACCGCCCTCGGCAGGCAGCAGCGTGCCGGCGCCTTGCGGCAGCGCGGCCACGATGCGCTCGACGCCGAGGGAAGCCGCCTGCAGCGTGTCCGGGTTGATGACGATGGCCAGCGTGGCGGCGTTATCGCCGGCAGTCCCGTCCGTGCGCGCGAGCACGGTCAGCGCCGCGTCGCCGCCGCTGACCTGGCGCAGCGAGCGGGCCGGGGCCGCGCCGCGCGCGGCCAGCCAGGCGTTGGCGTGGATCAGCTCATGCGAGAGATCGTAGGGCGGCGCGCTTGCGCCGTCGCCGCMGGCCTCGAAGCCCGCCGGCACCAGCAGGCCGTCGCCGATGGCSGCGGCGGCCCACAAGGCACGGCGCGCAGCGAGTGCGTCGGTGCCGCCCGCTTCCAGTGCCGGTGCGGCCAGCACGCGCCCGAAAGGGCGCAGCCGGGCGATCTCCTCGCTCAGCCAGAGGCTGCGGAAATCCCACCACGGCAGCGAGCAGAAGGCGCCGTCGAAGCCGCCCCGGGCAAGGTCGTCGAGCTGCCCGGGAGCCAGCCCCGGCGTCCATGCAAGKAACGACACATGGCGCCCCGGTGCCGCACGCCGGGCACCKGCGCTCAACTGTGCCCAGTGCCGCCCGGCCACGCGCGCCGGCGCGCGGCAGACGAAGCCGGCCACGCCGGCTGCCACCGGGGTGCGCAGCTGCTCGCCCCACCAGGGCACCAGCGCGGCAGCCACCTGCGGGTCATGCCAGCGCAGGCGGGCACCGGGCAGGTGGTTGTCGGTGTCGCGCGGGTCGGCTGCGAAGCCGGTGGGCTCGCGCCAGGCCGGCTCCAGCCCGGCGCTGCCGTCGGGATACCGGTCCAGCGCCAGCTCCAGCAGGCATGAGAGCCCATGCGCCTGGCATGCGGCCACCACCTGCGACAGCGCCGCGCCCCGGGCCTGCAKGACCGGCCAGCCGGCCAGCAGGACATGGTCGAAACCGAGCGCCGCGGCGCGCGCCAGCGTGTCGGCACCAGGCGCGTCGCCGGGGCGGGAGGAGGACAGTCCGATCAGACAGATCCGCACGTTCTATCCTCGCCGCTTGCCTGCAGGCCGGGGTGGCGAGCCCGGCGTKGCGGCGGACAAACCGCCCCCGGCAGCGCAGGACAGGCACGTGCGATGCAGAGCCGCGCCGCATGGGTCCGGCTGGCCGCGGGCCGCTTTACCTTTGCCTTTACCTGGCCCCGGCCCCGGTCCTGCGGTCCGAGCCTGCGGGATCGTTTCTGCGGCCAGGAATTGCATGCTTGGTTTCAATGGTGAAACTCCTTCTGCATCCACCGGCGGGTGCTGGTGGTCGGGTGGTACGCGAGCGACTGAACGAGATGGCGTGACGGCGGGGTGCTGTGACAAGGCTTGGCCCACACGGCACCCGAGAGCGCCGCATGGGTGCGCCGGTCCCGCCGCTTGTTGCTGAGCGGCGGAGCCAGGTGCGCCAGTGGTGCTATGCGAAGCGCGTGCCAGGCCCGGCCAGACATGGCACCTGACACCCGCGGCGCTGGCTGCACCAAGGCCCCACGCACGGTTGCGGCGGGTGCGCAGGGCGAGACTTCGGCGCCGGATGGCGCGTACGGGATGTAAAAACTACAGGGCGCCCGGGCAGATACGGCGGAAAAGGGCGGCAGGCGGGAAGGGGGCGGCCACGCAGCAGGTGACCGGGGAGAGACAAGGCCAGGCTGCGCGCCAGCCGACCTGGCGGTCGGCGCGGCGCCGGTCGTGCTGCCACGCGGGCAGCACGTCAGCCGGCGCGATAGCTGTCCAGGCGGTTGTAGAGGGTTTTCAGGCTGATACCCAGGKAATGGGCGGCCTGGCGCTTGTCGCCGTCATAGCGCGCCAGCGTGGCCAGGATGATCTCGCGCTGTGCATCGGCCAGCGAGGTACCTATGCGTACGTTGACGAAGCCGTCGAGTGTCGCGGGGCGTGGCGGCTGCGTGGCGATGTTCGGATTGGCGATATCGATCACGCGGTCGGCCAGGATAAAGGCGCGGTAGATGGTGTTCTTGAGTTCGCGCACATTGCCGGGCCAGCCGTAGTGGCGCAAGCGCTCCAGCACGGTGGACGAGAACGTCTTCTCGGTGCCTTCCATGGCGTTGAACTCGGCCAGGAAATGCCTGGCCAGTAGCGCGATGTCCTCGCCACGCTCGCGTAGCGGGGGGACATGCAGCGGGAATACGGCCAGGCGATAGAGCAGGTCCTCGCGCAACTGCCCCTCGCGCACGGCTTCGACCGGGTCGCGGTTGGTGGCGGCGAGGATGCGTACGTCGCACACGATCTGCGTATCGCCGCCGACACGGTGGAAGGTKAGGGTCTCGAGCACACGCAGCAGCTTGATCTGCATGTCGGGCGCCATTTCCGTGATTTCGTCGAGAAACAGCGTGCCCCCGCGTGCCTGTTCGAAATAGCCGGCCTTCTGCTGGAAGGCGCCGGTGAAGCCGCCCTTTTCGTGACCGAACAGCTCGGACTCGATCAGCGTGGCCGGAATCGCCCCGCAATTCACCGCCACGAACGGCCCGGCGCGGCGCGCGCTGCGATCGTGCACCGCGCGCGCCACCAGTTCCTTGCCGGTCCCGCTTTCACCCACGGCCAGCATGGTGATCTCGGTGCAGGCCACGCGTTCGACCTGGGCGAGCAGATGCCGCATCACCGGCGAAGTGCTCTGCCACAGCAACGCCACCGCGCCCTGCCCGGCGCCGCGGCGCGGCAGGGCACCCCCTGCCTGCGCGGATMGCGCGGTGGCGGGCGGGGAGGTGGCGACGGTGGGCTGGCTGCTTGTCATCGGCAGTGTCGTGGGGCGCGGGAGCGGCGGGTGATCCGCTGGTGCCCGCGGCAAGGCAGTGGTTGAGCTAATGCTATCGCTTGCGGCGGCGCGAAGCCACTCTTTTGCGTACAAAGCTCAATGTCGGCTTCTCGTGCGTCGTGTTGTCAGACAGACACCGGTATCGCTGTCGCCCATGCCCGCATAAACTATGACTTACCCCGGACTGACCCTCGGCTCCCTGACAGATGTCCAGGCTTGCTGCTGCCGTACCCGCGGGGATCTCCCGCGCCCGCTTGTCGCATCAACCTCAAGCTGCCCGACGGCAGCGGCATGGACCTGTTCAACGAGGTGGKCACGGCCGGCGTGGAAGTGATCCTGATKACCGGCTACGCCAGCGTGGAGTCGGCGGTGGACGCCCTGCGCCTGGGCGCCACGGACTACCTCGTCAAGCCCATCAATGTGACCCGCCTGCGCACCATCCTCAAGCGCATCGCCACCACCGGGGACCTCAAGGCGGAAGTCCACTCCCTGCGCGGCGAGTTGCGCCGCTACGGCCGCTTTGGCCGCTTGCTGGGCAGCTCTGAAGCCATGCAGGTGGTCTACGACCAGCTCGGCAAGGTCGCCCCCACCGAGGCCACCGTACTGCTGGTGGGCGAGAGCGGCACCGGCAAGGAACTGGCCGCCCAGAGCCTGCACGAACTGTCGGCGCGCCGCCGGCAGCCTTTCCTGGCAGTGAACTGCGGTGCGATCTCGCCCACGCTGATCGAGTCCGAGATGTTCGGCCATGAGCGCGGCAGCTTTACCGGCGCCGAGCGCCAGCACAAGGGCTACTTCGAGCGGGCCAACGGCGGCACCTTGTTTCTCGATGAAATCACCGAGATGCCGGTGGAGCTGCAGGTCAAGCTGCTGCGCGTGCTGGAATCAGGCGCCTTCATGCGGGTCGGCACCAATCGCGAACTGCATGCCGATGTGCGCGTGGTGGCCGCGACCAACCGCAATCCGGAGGACGCAGTGGCCGAAGGCAAACTGCGCGCCGATCTCTATCACCGCCTCAATGTGTTCCCGATCGAGCTGCCGCCCTTGCGCGCGCGCGGCGACGATGTGGTGCAGATCGCCAATACGCTGCTCGAACAGTTGAACGGCGAGCAAGGTACCCGGCGTCGCTTCGCGCCGGAACTGCTCGACAGCCTGCTGTTGCATGCCTGGCCAGGCAATGTGCGCGAGCTGCGCAACTTCGTGCAGCGTGCCTACATCATGGCCGACCAGGACCTGATCGCGGACGCTCACGTGCCGCTGCAGGTGGCGGCCACYACCTCGGCAGCCACGGCGATGGTGTCGGTGCCGGTGGGCATCTCGCTGGCGGACGCGGATCGCCAGCTGATCTTCGCCACGCTCGAGCAATGCTCGGGCGTCAAGAAGCACGCCGCCGAGATCCTCGGCATCAGCCTCAAKACGCTTTACAACCGGCTCGAAGAATATGCCTCGCGCGGCGAGCTGCCCGAATCGCTGCGTGCCAACGGCACCAGCCCCGGCGGCGCGGCAGGGATGGGTCCGGCACAGGGTGGCAGCTCGGCGCCAGGCTAGCGTGGGTGCCACCCGGGCCGGCACCGGTTCAGGCATCGGCCAGCTGGCGCCGCCGGCGCTGTGCGGCAAGACCGTCGCCGGCCTGCTGCAGCAGCGGCACCGGCACGGGGCGCACATGCCAGATGCGCGAGCAGTATTCCTGGATGGCACGATCGGACGAAAAATGGCCAGAGCGCGCCGACGACAGCACCGACATGCGCTGCCAGCGCTCGCGGTCCGCGTAGGCGGCGCTCACATCCTGCTGGCAATGCAGGTAGGAGGCGAAATCCGCCAGCAGCAGGTAGGGATCGTGCTGCAGCAGCCCGTCGAACAGCGGCTGGAACACCGCCGCGTCCCCCTTGGCGAAGAAGCCCTGGCGCGCCAGCCCGATCACCGCGCGCAGCTCGGCATTGCCATCGTAAAAGCTGGCCGGCCGGTAGCCCGCTGCCTTCAGCGCATAGACCTCCGCCGCCGTCAGCCCGAAGGGGAAGAAATTGTCGGCGCCGATATGGTCGCGCAGTTCGATATTGGCGCCATCCATGGTGCCAATGGTGATGGCGCCATTCATGGCGAACTTCATATTGCCGGTGCCGGAGGCTTCCTTGCCCGCCAGCGAGATCTGCTCGGAGAGGTCGGCGGCCGKGTAGATGCGCTGGCCATGGGTCACGTTGAAGTTGGGCAGGAACACCACCTTGAGCCGGTCGCGTACCTGCGGGTCGCGGTTGATCACCTCGCCCACCGCGGTGATGAAGCGGATCATCAGCTTGGCGTAGTGATAGCCGGGCGCGGCCTTGCCCGCGAACAGGAAGGTGCGCGGCGCGATCTCCGCATGCGGATCGGACTTGATGCGGTGGTACAGCGCGACGATATGCAGCACCGCCAGGTGCTGGCGCTTGTATTCGTGGATGCGCTTGACCATCACGTCGAACATCGAATCGGGATCGACCACCACGCCGGTGCAATCACGGATCACCGCGGCCAGGTCAATCTTGTTGGCGCGCCGCACCGCATGCCACTGCTCGCGAAAGGCCGGGTCGTCGGCAAGGGGCTCGAGCGCGCGCAGCCCGGACAGGTCGCGTATCCAGCCGTCGCCGATGGCATCGCACGCCAGCCTGGTCAGGCGCGGGTTGGCCAGCGCGATCCAGCGCCGCGGCGTGACGCCGTTGGTGACGCTGGTGAATTTCTCGGGCCACATCTCGTGGAAATCCTTGAGCACATCCTGCTGCATCAGGCGCGAATGCAGCTCCGCCACGCCATTGATGGCATGGCTGCCGACGCACGCCAGGTGGGCCATGCGCACATAGCGCGGCGGGTGCTCGTCGATCAGCGACAGGCGTGCCAGGCGCGAGTCGTCGCCGTAGAAGCGGATGCGTACCTCGTCGAGGAAGCGCGCATTGATCTCGTAGATGATTTCCAGGTGGCGCGGCAGGATGCGGCCGAACAACGGCAGCGGCCAGCGCTCCAGCGCCTCCGGCAGCAGCGTGTGGTTGGTGTAGGCAAAGGCCTGCCGCGTGATCTGCCACGCGTGGTCCCACGGCAGGTCGTGATCGTCCACCAGCAGGCGCATCAGCTCGGCGATGCCGATCGACGGGTGCGTGTCGTTGAGCTGCACCGCGAACTTCTCGTGAAAGCGCGTGAGCGGGATGTCGTGCGCATCGAGCAGGCGCAGCATGTCCTGCAGCGAACACGAGACGAAGAAATACTGCTGCTCCAGGCGCAGCTCCTTGCCTTGCTGGGTTTCGTCGTTGGGGTAGAGCACCTTGGTCAGGTTTTCCGAGGTCACCTTCTTGCTGACCGCGCCGAGGTAGTCGCCGCGGTTGAAGACGTTGAAGTCGAAGGCCTCGGTGGCCTCCGCGCGCCACAGGCGCAGCGTGTTGACGGTATTGACGCGGTAGCCCAGGATCGGCGAGTCGAACGGCACGCCCACCACCGTCTTGTCCGGCACCCAGCGCACGCGGTAGTGCCCGCGGTCGTCGGTGTAGCGCTCGGTATGCCCGCCGAGCTTGACCTGCACSGCCCATTCGGAGCGCTGGATTTCCCACGGATTGCCGTTGCGCAGCCAGGTATCGGTGCTCTCCACCTGCATGCCGTCGACGATGGACTGGTGGAAGATGCCGTACTCATAGCGGATGCCATAGCCCAGCGCCGGCATTTCCAGCGTGGCAAGCGAATCGATGAAGCAGGCCGCCAGCCGGCCCAGGCCACCGTTGCCCAGGCCCGGCTCTTCCTCTTGCGCGAGGATGTCGTCCAGGTTCAGCCCCAGTTCCGTCATGGCCTCGCGCACTTCGTCGAGGATGCCAAGGTTGACGAGGTTGTTGCCCAGGTGCGGGCCCATCAGGAACTCCGCGGAGAGATACGCCACGGTGCGCGATGGCTGGCCCAGGTAGGCTTCGGCCGTGCTGATCCAGCGCTGCACCAGCCGGTCGCGCACGGTGTGGGCGAGAGCCTGGTAAAGATCGTTGCCGCTGGCCAGCCCCGGCAGCTTGGCCTGCGTATAGAACAAGTGGTCGAGGAAGGCGCGCCGGATCGTGGTGCTGGACATCGCGGTGCGCGTGTCGTGGGCAGGATGAGGGGCGGGCGCTGCGGGGTGCGGGGCCCTGGTAGCCCTGGCGCTGCCGAGATCGTTCGGGACGTGCGGGACAAGCGGGTCGTTCGGCTCGGTATCTGCCGTCATCGGGATCCTCCTGTGGGACATGTTCGCGATCACGGGCGGGCATGCCGCGCGCAAGCGCTGGCGCGCAGCGCACTGCGCGGTGCCAGATGCGGCGCAGGGTGTGGCGCAGCCGCGMCTGTTCCCCTTGATCGTAGACAAGATTTGGCCGGGCAGGTGCCCGGATTGCGGTCCCGGCCCGCGCGCAGGCAGGGGTGCCGCGCACGCGGTATGCTTATTGCATGGCAACTGGGCAAGCAGGCCGCCCGCAAAGGTTTCGATGTCGCAGCAACATTCCCCCTCCGAGAACACGCACGGCAGTGGCGACGCAGGCCAGTCCGGTGACAGCTGCGCGCCCGGCGAGGTCAGCAGTAGCGCGGAAGTCGCCAGCCTGATAGCCCAGGTGGCGCATGACCTGCGCTCCGCGCTCAACGGGGTGCAGAGCTGGGCTTACGTGCTCGATCACACGCTGGAAACACCCCCGACCGCGGCGCAGCGCGCGCTGGCCGGGATCCGCACCGGCATGCTGCAGCAGATAGCGCTCATCGAACACATGGAAGAGGCCGTGGCCTTGCTGGCCGATGAAAGTGCGCCGCAATGGGAGCAGGTGGACCTGCGCGCGGCGCTGGATACCGCCATGGACGCGACGCGGCCCGTTGCCKAGGGGCGCAGCGTGCTGCTTCGCGCCGGCGGCGCGGACGCACCACTGGGAGCCGCGCCGCTGGTGATCGACGCCGATCCGCGCCGCCTGCTGCCATTGCTGCGGCACCTGCTGGTGCATTGCATCCGCCAGGCACGTACCGGCGATGCGGTGGAGGCGCGGCTCGAACGCGAGGCTGACCAGGTCAAGCTGCGCATCACCGAGAGTCGCACGCCCAGCGAGGCGCGCAAGAATGAGCGCATTTCCGTGCTTTCGGATTTCTTCCACCGGCGCCGGCCGGTGCAGGGTGGGGCAGGCGCGCCGCGCCAGGGTACAGCCCTGATGGTGACCCGGCGCCTGGTGGAAACCCACTGCGCCAGCATCGAGGCCGTAKGGCAGGGCTGTTCGACGGACGGCGAGTCGGTGTGCATCGCGGTGAGCTTCCCGCTGCATATTCCCCGCGCCTGAAGCACAGCATCCAGTCCGCGCCCGTGCCGTAGTTTTTACCGGTTACGGCATAAAGTGCACGGCGGCTGTGCTTGCAGGCGGGTGCGCCCAGCCGGCGCCCCGGCATGCAGCGACGCCGCGCACTTCGCTCGCTCMTTTGCTTTTGCGCCGCGTTTCCCCTTCGATTCCAGCACATTCCCGGGTGTGTCCCGACCGTCGTCCCGGTTGTCCTCCCGCTTGGCCCGCCGCTTGCATGAAGACATGCATTTCCGAATCCTGATCGAGGAGCGACCATGCACAAGGCCAGCCACAAGGAACACGCCAAGCCCGGCAAGCGCCACGGCCATGCCCGCGGCGCGAGCGCTGCCGGCAAGGACGAGGAGAACAAGCAGCCGGCCACCTACCAGCAAGCGGTGGACGAATCGCTGGACATGACCTTTCCCGCCAGCGATCCCATTTCGCCCAGCGCGGCCATGCACGCCGAGAAGCAGACAAGCACGCCGCGTGACGACAAGGACTGGCACCTCACGCCCGGCAGCGAACACCAGCCTGCCGGCGCCAAGCCTGCGGCGCATCGCAAGGGCAAGACGGATAAGCATTGACCCGATACGCATTGACGCCAGCCATGCCGGCAGGACGCACTTGATGATCCAGGAGAACTGACCGATGAATCCCATCGAAACCAACCGTTCCGGCACGCCCGTCCCGGGCGCCGCCATCGTCGGCGAACTACCGGCCGACCGCACCGGCCCCGGCCCCTTCGTCATGGCCGCCGACACGCTGGAGGGCAACAATGTGATCGGCMCCGCCGGGGATGATCTCGGCACCATCGACCACATCATGATCGACGTGCGTGGCGGGCGCGTGGCCTACGCGGTGCTGTCGTTCGGCGGCTTCCTCGGCATCGGCGGGAAACTGTTCGCGCTGCCCTGGTCCGCGCTCACGCTGGACACCCGGCGCAAATGCTTCGTGCTCGGCGTAGACAAGGAAAAGCTCAAGGCCGCGCCAGGCTTCGACAAGGAACACTGGCCGACCATGGCGGATTCGCAATGGGCCACCAGCATCCATGAGTACTACGGGGCCTCGCCGTACTGGGAAGCCGACCATTACGATCCCTGGGTGGGGCGGTAGCGATTGCGTGAGGAGGCCGGAAGACGGCCGGAACATGGCCGGAACACGGCCGGGAGATGGCCGAGAGATGGGGAGCGATAGCTCCCCGTTTTCTTGTCGCGATGGCCCGCGGACAGGGCGCGCCTGCCCCGGCCCCGCGCCATTCCATGGGCGAAKGGAGCAACCCTTCGCCCGGACGGATTGCCGCTGCCAGCCAGCTACCCGCCGGCCCGGGCCCGCTGCGGGGGCGGCGGTGGCAGGTCGCCCGGCGGCGGGTCGTTGACCGGCGTGGGCGGGTCGGGATCCGGGACTGCCGGCGGCTGGATATCAGGCCGCGGCGGCGCCTGGTCGGGTTCGGGGGTAGTGTGAAGCCGTATTTCCATCATTGTCTCCAGGTTCGCGCCGGGCAGCGGCCGTCAGGCCGTCTCGCCCAGCTCGTCGAGAATCTTCGATAGCGCATCCAGGTMGACCGGCTTGACCAGGTGGCGGTCGAAGCCGGCTTCGCTGGTCCGCTGGCGGTCGGCGGGCTGGCTGTAGCCGGTCAGCGCCACCAGGCGCACGTGCTGCAGCTCCGGAATGGCGCGCAGGCGCTGGGCGATCTCGAAACCGTCCATGGCCGGCATGCCGAGGTCCAGCAAGATGACATCGGGTTGCGCCTTGACCGCGCGCACGATGGCGGCGGGGCCGTCGATCGCGGTGATCACGGTATGCCCCATGGCTTCGAGCGTCAGGGCAATGGCTTCCAGTGCGTCAATGTTGTCGTCCACCACCATCACCGTGCGTGGCACGCCGGGTGCCGGCCTCGACGTACCCGTGGCCGGCTTCCAGCTTTGCCAGGGCTGGGCCGGCAGAGTGACCACGAAGGCGCAGCCCAGCGCGGGGCCGGCGCTTTCGGCATGCACGCTGCCGCCGTGCAGCTTCACCAGTTTCTGTACCAGCGACAGGCCGATGCCCATGCCTTCCTGGCCGCCGGGGCCGGTCTTGTCGCCGTGGTGCGCGGTGGCGGGGTCGAAGACGGCCTGCAGGGCCTGGGGCGAGAGGCCCGGACCGTTGTCCAGCACCTTGACGGTCAGCAGCTTGCCGTCGTTGGTGACTTCGACCGCGAGCTGGCCGCCGGGCTGGGTGTAGCGCGCGGCGTTGTGCAGCAGGTTGCTGAAGATCTGGGTCAGCCGCACCAGGTCGCCGCGCACCGGCATGGGCCCTTCCGGCACGCTCAGGCGCAGCGTGTGGCTGCGCGATTCGATCAGCGGACGCACGGCTTCCACTGCGGTGCTGAGCGCGGTGCGCAGCTCCACCAGGTCGTCGCGCAGCACGATGCGGCCCTGCGTGAAGCGGGCGATGTCGAGCAGGTCGTCCACCAGCCGCGTCAGGTGGTGGAGCTGGCGGGCGATGATGTCGCGCGCCTTGAAGCTGTCTTCGCGCGAGGGAGCGCAGTGCATCAGCAGGTCGGCGGCGCTGCGCATCGGCGCGAGCGGATTGCGCAGTTCATGCGCCAGCATGGCGAGGAACTCGTCCTTGCGGCGATCTTCCTCCAGCAGCATGCGTTCGGCGCGCTTCTGGCGGGTGATGTCCTGGTAGATGCCCGCCACGCGGTAGAAGTTGCCGCCCGTGTCGGAGACGGGAAAGGCGCGCGCGCGGACCTCGCGTATTTCGCCGTCGCCGCGGATCACCTGGAACTCGGCATCCATGTGGCCGTTCTTCATCATGGCGTCGAAGGCTTGCGCCACGCGCGTGCGTTCGCCGGGGTCCACCCAGTCGAGCCAGCGAAGCGGGCTGCGCCTGAGCTCATCCACCGGCCGGTCCCACAGTTGCGCGAAGGACGGGCTGATGAAGAGGAACTCGGGTTCGGCCGGGTCGAGGATCCACAGCACGTCGGACAGGTTATCGGCGAGCTGGCGCAGCAGTTCCTCGCTCTCGCGCAATGCGCGCGACGTCTGCCGGGCTTCCTCCTCGGCCTTGCGCATGCGCAGCAGGGCGTTGATGCTCGACACCAGCTCTTCGGCTTCCACCGGCTCGATCAGGAAGCTGTCGGCACCGCCATCGAGCGCCTGCACGCGGTGGCGCGATTCGGTCAGCGCGGCCGATGTCTGCAGCACCAGCGTCGCGGCCGTCTCKGGATCGCTCTTGATCAGCCGGCACACTTCGAGCCCGTCGATATCGGGCAGCTTCACATCCAGCAGCACCAGGTCCGGCGCGTGCTGGCGCACCAGGGAGAGCGCGGCCTGGCCGCTGGCCGCATCCAGTACGGAGAAGCCGGCACGCCGCAGGATGCGGCCCTTCACGTAGCGGGGTCCGTCGCTGTCGTCGACGTTGAGGATCAGGGGTCGCGCGGGGGCGTCTTGGCGTAGTGGGATGTTCATGGCGAACTCAACGATGTTGGGCGTCGGACGCAGCGGCCGGGCGCGCTCGGGCGGGACAATGGGCGGGGATCATCAGCGTGAAGATGGATCCCTTGCCCACCTCGCTCTGGACATGGATCTTCCCGTGCAGAAGGTCGGCAAGCTGGCGGCACAGCGGCAGGCCGAGGCCTGTGCCCTTGACGCGGTGCTGCAGGGGGTTGGCGATCTGCGTGAATTCCTCGAACACCACCGGCAGGTGCCCGGGCGCGATGCCGATGCCGGTATCGGCCACCGTCACCACCAGCTGGTCGGTGGCGGGCAGGTACTGCGCGCCGACGCGGACCTCGCCGTGCTCGGTGTACTTGAGCGCGTTGGAGACGAAGTTGCGCAGGATCTGCGCGAGCTTGCCTTCGTCGGTATGCAGCGGCGGGATATGGTCGACGGCACTGATCATCAGCTCGACCTCGGCGCTGTGCTGGAGCGGGCGCATCATGCCGCGCAGCGCGCTGAAGGTATTGTCCAGCGTGAAATCCGACAGGCTCAGCTCGGTCTTGCCCGAAGCGATCTTGGCCAGGTCGAGCAGGTCGTCCACCAGTTGGGCCAGCGATTCCGCGGCGTGCCGCACCATGGTCACCTGGTGCACCTGCTCGGCGTTGAGCGGTCCGTCGGTCTGGTCGAGCAGCAGGCCGGACAGCGCACGGATGGAGCTCAGCGGCGTGCGCAGCTCGTGGCTGACGTTGGACAAGAAGCGGCTCTTGGTTTCGTCCGCCACGCGCAGGCGGTCCGCGCGGTCATCGAGTTCGGCATACAGCGCCACCACGCCGCGGTTGGTATCGGCCAGTTCGTTGGCAAGCAGCTCCAGCTCGCGCTGGCGCGCCGCGAGTTCGTGCAGGGTGCCGGCCAGCTCACGGTTCTGCTMGCGCAGCTCGCTCAAGATCAGGTCGGGGGCGCGGTCCAGGCAGCGCTCGGACAGCGCGGCCAGCGCCGCCGGCGCCGATTCCGGCGCGCTCGCCGGCAGGCGCCGGTGGATCGCCAGGCGTTCCCGGGCCGTGCCTTCCTCTTCCAGCGACCAGCTGTCGGCCAGGGCGACCGCATGGAGCAGCGCCTGCGCCGAGGGGTCGCCGGGAGCGACTTCGCCGCGCAGCATGCGCGCCAGCGTGGCGATCGCGGCGGGCGCGGCGTCGACGGTGATGGCCAGTTCGCGCTCGGCGTGCTCCCTGCCTTCGCCGCGGATCAAGCGCGCGCACAGGGTGCGTGGCCCGTCCATGGAAAGCAGCAGGCGCGCCAGTTCGGATACGGTGGTGGCGATCGCGGTCTGCTCGATGGCCGAGAAGCCCAGTGTGGCCGCGGCGCTGCGCGCGGCCTGGCGCGCCAGCACCACATCGGTATCGGCGCGCAGGACCAGCTGGAAGAGGGGCAGTCTCATGACCGGGCTCCCTCGCCAGCGTCAGGCACCGCTCGGGCGCCATCCCCGGCGGCGTCCTGCACGCGCGGGGCATACGACTGGCATTCGCTGCTGCGCTTGCACACGATCACGGTGACATCGTCATGCCCGCGCGCGAAATCGCGGTACAGCACCGCCGCCACGACGGCAGGGTGGCGCGCATGCAGGCCCGGGTAATTATCCAGGTCCCAGTGCGAGCCCAGGCCGTCGCTATGGAGGACGAGCAAGGTCTCGGCCGGCCACGGCGCCTCCACCTCGGTGACCTTGCGCATGATATAGCCGACGATGCCATTGTGGGAGATCAGCTGCCGCCGGTTGCCKGAGCCGCCGAGCGCGCCGGGCGAATACACGCAGGCGGAAATATTGCCGATGCCGGCAAAACGCACGCTGCCGGGGTCGGAATCGATGCGGGCTACCGCCACGGCCGCACCGCGCGTGGCGCGCAGCGCGGCATGCGCGTGCCCGATCAGCACGGCGGGTGCCACGAAGGCGTGCGCCGCGGCAACCCGCTTGGCGGCCTCGGCCGCGCGCGCGGCGTCGGGTCCGTGGCCCAGGCCGTCGGCCACCACCAGGCTCGACAAGGCGCGCGCCGAACTGGCATGCCAGCCGTCGCCGCATTCCGTTTCGCCGGTCATCGGCACGCAAACCGCGCCCACCGACACCGCCGGCAGTGCAGGCTCGACCGGCCGGTCCGACGGCGCGAGCGTCATGCGCAGGACGGTGCCTTTGCCGGGTGCGCTGTAGATGTCGAATGCCGTGGCAAGCCGGCCCATCGCACCCAGCCCGTTGCCTGCCGTGCCGGTGGTCGAGAAGCCGTCGCGCAGGMTGGCGCCGAGGTCGGCCATGCCGGGTCCGCGGTCGATGGCGATGACTTCGACCTGCGGGGCGGCCGGTCCCGTCGCCTCTTCCTGCAAGGCGCGGATGAGCAGTTCGCCCTCCGTGCCGTACTTCAGGATATTGGTGGCGGCCTCGGACACCGCGATGGCCAGGCGGCCGGTGGCCACCTCGCCGAAGCCGCAGCGGATGGCGAGCTCCGTCACCGTGCGACGCGCTTCGGCGACATGGCTCGCTTCCTGGATCAAGGCTCGGATCTGCATCATTTCGTTCCAGCGTCAGAACGCGCCATAGCGGGCGATCGTCACGGTTGTTCCCTGGCCGGGCGCGGTCACGATATCGAAGGCGTCGGACAGCCTGCGCGCGCCGCCCAGGCCGAGGCCCATGCCGTTGCCGGTGGTAAAGCCGTCGCGCAGCGCCTCCTGCACGTCGGCGATGCCCGGCCCCTGGTCGACGAAGCGCAACTGCACGCCGCGCCGTCCGCTGGCAGCCACGGTGGCGATTTCCGCGTGCCCGCCGCCACCGTGGATCACGGTGTTGCGCGCCAGCTCGCTCGCCGCCGTGACCAGCTTGGTCTGGTCCACCAGGCTCATGCCCTGCGCCACGGCCAGGTCGCGCACCAGCTTGCGCAGGCGCACCACGTCCTCGCTCGACTGCAGCGCAACCTGCTGCGGCGCGACGCCTCCGGTGTCCGGCGCGGCGTGGTGCAGCCACGAGGACTGCGCAGCGATGGCGCCGTCATAGCGGTTCATGCGTCCGCCTGCAGCAGGGTCATGCCGCGCTCGACGTTCAGCGCCGTGCGCACCCCGTCCAGCGTGACCCCCAGTTCGACCAGGGTGATCGCCACCGCGGGCTGCATGCCGACCACGACGGTCTCGGCATCCAGCACCCGCGCGATGGCGGCGGTATTGCCAATCATGCGGCCGATGAAGGAATCGACCAGGTCCAGCGCGGAGATGTCGATCAGCACGCCCTTGGCGCGCTCCTTGACAATGCGCTCGGACAGGTCTTCCTGCAGGGTCAKGGCCAGCCTGTCGTGCATGTCCACCTGGATCGTCACCAGCAGCAGGCGTCCCATGCGGAGGATTGGAATGCGCTCCATATCGCGTGTCGGTCCTTGTGCGTGCGTTGGCTAGTGCGACCCGGCGCTGCCGATCGAGCCGCCGGTCCGCTTGAGGGCCACCTGGAATGCATCTGCCAGGGTTGCCTTGGTGGTCACGTTGGCGAGGTCCACGCCCAGGTGGACGATGGTCTGCGCGATCTGCGGGCGGATGCCGCTGATGATGCAGTCCGCACCCATCAGGCGCGCTGCGGCCACGGTCTTGAGCAGATGCTGCGCGACCAGGGTGTCCACGGTCGGCACGCCGGTGATGTCGATGATGGCAATCGATGCGCCGGACTCCACGATCTTCTGCAGCAGGCTTTCCATCACGGTCTGCGTGCGCGCGCTGTCCAGCGTGCCGATCAGCGGCAGGGCCAGGATGTCATCCCACAGCTGGACCACAGGGGTGGAGAGTTCCATCAGCTCGCGTTGCTGGCGCGCGATGACCTCCTCGCGGCTGTTCTGGTAGAGCGTGGTGGTGTAAAGCCCGAGCTTGTCGAGCAGGGCGCTGACCGCCCAGGTCTGATCCGCCAGTTGCGCGGGGCTGTTCGCCAGCGCCTTGCGCAGCCGCACGAACACCGGCTGCTTGAGCGAGAACACGAAGGTAGCGGTATCCGCTGCCGAAAAGCCTTCGCGCGCGCGGCGGCGCGAGATGTCGGCCAGCACGCCGCGCACGCGCTCCCACGCCGGCGTCTCCAGGTCGGGTGCGGCGCCGGCCCGCAGCGCTTCGCGCAAGCCGTGCAGGAAGCGCTGGGCCTGGTCCCGCAGATCGGCTGCGGACAGGCGCTGCCCACCGGGCTCTGCCAGTTGCAGTCCGACCCATTCATCCAGCAACTGGTCCATCTCGTTTGTAAAAACTACAAGAAAGTCCGGGCTCGGATCGGTAGATTCTGCATGCAGCGTGTGCGCCACGATTTTCCCCTGGGATGCGGTTGACGATGGTTGGTCCTTGTCAGCAACGGGCTGCGGGTGGCGGGTGGAGTCCCCGCCGCCCGGCGCCGCTCCGTGTGGCAGCCGTATCGCGCAAAAGCCGTGCCCGCTTGTAGGACGGTGCCGTCAGCGCGCTGCCGGCGCTGTCCTACATGGCCTGCCGGCGCCGCGGGGCGCCATTGTCCTGGCCAGCGCCCGCGCCCGCGCCGGCACTGAACAGCGCTACCATTTCGCGGTTGAAGGCAGGAATGTCGTCGGGCTTGCGGCTGCTGACCCAGTTGCCGTCGCGTACGACTTCGCGGTCCACCCATTCGCCGCCGGCATTGCGGATGTCGTCGGCCAGCGAAGGCCAGCTGGTCAKGGTGCGCCCCCTGACCATGCCCGCCGATACCAGCAGCCACGCGCCGTGGCAGATCACTGCCACCGGCTTGCCGTCGTCCTGGATTCGCCTGACGAAGCGTTGTGCCTCGGCGTTGGTGCGCAGCGTGTCGGCGTTMATGACCCCGCCGGGCAGCATGACGGCGTCGAATTCCTCGGGGCGGGCGTCGGACAGGACGGCCTGCACGTCGAAGCGGTCGGCCTTGCTGTCGTGATGGGCGCCCTGGACCTGGCCGGCCTGCGGGGCCACGATCACCGTGGTGGCGCCCGCCTGCTGCAGCGCCTGGCGCGGGCCGGTGAGCTCGACCTGCTCGAACATGTCGGTGACCAGCAGCGCGACGCGCTTGCCGGCCAGTTCGGTGGGGCTATGGTCGGTGTGAGGCATGTGGGGACGATCCTGATTCATGTGCAACTCCTGGCTTCGGCCGGCCGGAGAGGCCGGCACTACGGGGAAAAGGGAAAAACGGGACGGAAAGAATCCGCGCGGCAGGGGCAGGGCGGCAGCATGGTCCGCCGCCTGGCCACCGTGTAGCTTTGGCGTGCGCGTGTAAAACCGGCATGTGCGGCCTGCCCGCAGCCAGGCGCCGGCTGACTTGCGCGCGGCTTTGCCCCAGTGCGCCTGCGCGCCTGGCTTGACTCCTGACAACACGGGCAGCGCGCGCCCKGCATGCCTTGGGGAGTGGCAATAACCATGCCCCGCCGGCGCTTGGCAAGCGGCGCACGGCGGTGTCTGGCCGACCGGCCATGCGCTTGCCGGACCGTGCCGGAGCGCGGCTGGCAGACGCTGGCGGCCAATTGCCAAGCGACGCCGGCGTGGCCATACTGAGCACTTGCGACGCTTGTCGCCACGCCAGCCCACCCCCGACGCCGATGCCTTCCGATCCTTCCGGCCCGTCCGGCAATCCCCCGCGGCACGACCCGCACGATCACGGCCATGGGCACGATCATCATGGCCACGACCATGGCGGCAGCACGCTTTCGGACATGGACCTGCGCGTGCGCGCGCTGGAATCGCTGCTGGTCGAAAAAGGCTACGTMGACCCGGCCGCGCTGGACCTGCTGATCGAGACCTACGAGCAGCGCATCGGCCCCCGCAACGGCGCGCGCGTGGTGGCCAGGGCGTGGGCCGATCCCGCTTACAAGGCATGGCTGCTGGCGGATGCCACCGCCGCCATCGCATCGCTCGGTTTCAGCGGCCGCCAGGGCGAGCACATGCTGGTGCTGGAKAACACGCCCGCCGTCCACAATATGGTGGTCTGCACCCTGTGTTCCTGCTATCCCTGGCCGGTACTCGGGCTGCCGCCTGTCTGGTACAAGTCCGCGCCATACCGCGCGCGCGCCGTGATCGACCCGCGCGGCGTACTGCGCGACTTCGGCTTTACGCTGCCGGACGCGGTGAAGATCCAGGTGTGGGATTCCACCGCAGAGCTGCGCTACCTGGTGCTGCCGATGCGCCCGGCCGGCACCGATGGCTGGAGCGAGCAGGCGCTGGCGGACCTGGTCACGCGCGACGCCATGATCGGCACTGGCCTGCTGCCCGACGTGGGCGTCCCGGCCACGGCCGGCGCGGAGGTATCGCAATGAATGGCGCGCAAGATCTGGGCGGCATGCAGGGTTTCGGCCCGGTCCGCCCCGAAGCCGGCGAGCCGCCCTTCCACGCCGAGTGGGAGCGCCGCGTGCTGGCGCTGACGCTGGCGATGGGCGCGACCGGCCAGTGGAATATCGACACGTCCCGCGCGGCCCGCGAGAGCCTGCCGCCCGCGCAGTACCTCGGCAGCAGCTATTACCAGATCTGGTTCGAAGGGCTCAAGGCCCTGCTCCTGAAGACGGGCCTGGCCAGCGCGGAGGAAATCGCCAGCGGCCATTGCGCCACGCCACCGGTGGCGCTGGCGCGCGTGCTGGCAGCGGATCAGGTAAGCGGCGCGCTCGCGCGCGGTTCACCGAGCGCGCGGYCGGCCTGCGGCGAGGCGCGCTTCCGGCCCGGCCAGCGCGTGCGCGCCCGCATGATGCATCCGCCCGGCCACACCCGCCTGCCGCGCTATTGCCGCGGGCGCCAGGGCGAGATMGTGGCGGTCCATGGTGCCCATGTCTTTCCCGACGCCAGCGCMACGGGCGCCGGCGAGCAGCCGCAATGGCTCTACACCGTGCGCTTCGACGCCGCCGAACTCTGGGGCCCGGATACGACCGCATMCTCGGTCAGCGTGGATTGCTGGGAGCCCTATCTCGAAGCGGTGGAGGTGGCTCATGGCTGAGGCTGTCGCCGCCGGTTTCACGCCCGACAGGCTGCAGGCCATGCGCGCCGCGCTGCCGGCCCTGCCTTGCGACAGCACCGGCCCGGTCTTCCGCGAGCCCTGGGAGGCACAGGCCTTTGCCATGGCGCTTGCCCTGCACGAGCGCGGCGCCTTTACCTGGCCTGAATGGGCCGCCATCCTGTCGCAGGTGATCCGCGAAGCGCAGGCCGCGGGCGACCCGGACAACGGCGAGCACTACTACCGTTTCTGGCTGACTGCGCTTGAACGCCTCAGCACGGCCAAGGGCCTGGTGGGGACCGATGCGCTGCTGGACCGGCGCGCGGCATGGGCGGCGGCGGCACGCCGTACGCCGCATGGGCAGCCGATCGAGCTGGATGGAAAGGACGGCGGCCAGGCCGACAGTTAAGTGTCTCATGATAAACTTTTGAGTCATTGGAAGCCTGCCGGAAACCCTGCTCGCCCCGTGCCCGCGCCAGCGTCCCTGCGATCCGGCCCCGCTCGTGCTACMTTAGCGGGCTAGACGCTGCCAAAGCGCGCCCCGTTGCCCTGCCGGCAAGGGTGGCGCCACTACCGACTGACATGAATGACACAGAAATCGAGCTGATCGGCTCGGCCCGCCTGCCGACCCGCTTCGGCAAATTCACCGCCCATGCATTCAAGGGCGCCGTTTCGGGCATCGAACACCTGGCGCTGAGCGTCGGCGATATCACCGGCGAKGGCGTGCTGACCCGCCTGCACTCGGAGTGCCTGACCGGCGACGTGTTCGGCTCCTGCCGCTGCGACTGCGGCGAGCAGCTCGAACTCGCGATGGAGAAGATCGCCGAGGAGGGCCGCGGCATCCTGCTGTACCTGCGCGGCCAGGAAGGGCGCGGCATCGGCCTGGGCCACAAGATCCGCGCCTATGCGCTGCAGGACGAAGGCCTGGATACCGTTGACGCCAACCTSGCSCTGGGCCAGGMMATCGACGCCCGCAMCTACGCKTTYGCGGCCGAYMTGCTGCRCCAGTGGGGCGTGAAGTCGRTCCGSCTGATGAGCAACAACCCGAAGAAGAAACTGGCGCTCGAAGCCGCCGGCATCACGGTGGTAGAGCAGATGCGCCACATCATCCCGTCGAATGCCGAGAACGAGAAGTACCTGGCCACCAAGCGCGTGCGGATGGGGCATCTGCTGGACTGAGCCCTGAGACCGTGGTGCGGCGGGACCGGCTGGCCCGCCCATCGCAACGCCAAGCTGCGAAAAGAGCACAAAATCAGCCGGCCTCCCGGCGTATCCGGATACACTGGCGTATCGACGCCACCACCAGCCGGTTTGGAACATGCTTGCCCAGATTCAACGCAGTTGCGGTGAAGGTGCGGTGCGCCTTCGCCGGGTGCTTGCCCGGGAAGTTCATCTCGATATCCGCCAGCCGGCCCAGATCAAGCGCATCCGGCTGCTGGGATGGCTGGCGTTCATCKGCTTTCCCGTGTTCTACCTGGTCTGGACGTTCTGGTTCCCGCAGCCGTACGAGAGCCTGACCCTGCGCCTGGTGGCCATGCTGATGTGCCTGCCACTGATCGTGACGCGGGACCTGCGCGACAGGAAATGGCTTCCTGCCTATTTCCTCGTCACGCTGACCTATTGCCTGTMGTTTGTCTTCGTTTATCTGTACCTGATGAACCACGGCAACCTGGTCTGGTCGCAGTCGCTCGTGATCGCGGTGATCATCCTGTTCAACTTCAGCGGCTGGGTGGGGGGTGCCGCCTCGCTGGGCGTGGGCACGGCGGCCGCCTGGCTGGTCTACAACTACGTGACGCCGCCGCCGGCGGGGCTGCTGGCGGTGAACTGGCCGGTGGAGCTGCCCATCATCGGGTTCACCATCTGCACCATCGCCGTCCTCAAGATCGACCAGCGCATCCTGATCCAGGAAAAGCTCGACGGCATGGCGATCGCGCTGGGCACCGTGGCGCATGAACTGCGCACGCCGATCCGCAGCATCGGATCGACCGCGCTGGGCATGGGGCGATACCTGCCCGGCCTGATCCGCTTCTATGAAGAAAACGAGACGCCGGAAAACTCGCTGAACCTGCCGCGCGCGCATTTCGGCCTGCTCAAGGATGCCTTGCCGCGAATCCAGCTCGAGGTCGAGCGCATGAACCATGGCATCGACGTGCTGCTCATCAACGCGCGCGGCGGCGCGGACCGGGAGCCCGGAGATCCGTTCCCGATGGCCCTGGCCGTGCGCGAGGCGCTCAGCCGCTACCCGTTCGAGGCGGGGCAGCGCGAACTCGTGCTGGCGGACCTGGACGACGATTTCCTCGTGCGCGCGGAGCAGAAGCTGCTGGTCATGGTGCTGTTCAACCTGATCAAGAATGCCTTGCACGCGCTGGCGCGAGCCGGTCATGGCGAGATCCGGCTGCGCCTTGAGCAGGGTGCACGGCGCAACCGCCTGGTCTTTCGCGATACCGGCACCGGAATCCCGGAGCGGGAGCTGTCGTCCATCTTCAAGCGCTTCCATACGTATMCGCGCAACGAAGGCACCGGCATCGGCCTGGCGTTCTGCAAGGAAACGCTGGAGGCCTGGGGCGGCCGTATCCACTGCAACTCGATCGAGCACGCCCACACMGAGTTCGTGCTGGAGTTTCCGCTGATCGCGCCCCAGCCTGAAGGCGCCGGCGCGCCGGGCTGACATATTGCCTGGCCGCGCACCCGTGGCAGCGGGTGAACGGCCGCGCCGCTCAGGCCTCGCTACCCGCCATTTCCAGCGCTGCGCGGGCCACGGCATGCTTCGGCGCCGCCGGCCTTGCCAGCGGCGTGCGCTGGCGGCGCTGGCTCGATCGCCAGCCAGCCAGGTTCACTTCGTCGCGGATCTCGGCGCAGACCTGGATCAGCCTTTCGGTTTCCACCGCGGTCAGGCACGCATTCATGGTCAGCCGCATCAGTGCGCGATCTCGTGCCGTGGCCGGCGCGCAGAAGACGGCGCCGAAGATCCCGCGCGACTGCAAGGCGTCGCGCAGCACCAGGGTCTGCTCCTCGGTGCCCGACTCCAGCGCGATGATCTGCTCCGAGCCGGCCGAGACGTTGTAACCCAACTCGGCAAGCGCGCCGCGCACCTGGGCGGAGATGGCATGCAGGCGGGCGCGGCGGTCGTCGGCKGTGACGATGAAATCMGCGGCGGCGTCGAACCAGGCCAGCTCATGGTGCAGCAGCCCCGAGCTGAAGATCGCGGGCCGCGATTCCGCGGCGAAGTAGCCCTTGAACGAAGCGGGGCAGGTAACCAGGCCGGCGCGGCCGCCGAAGGCCTTGGCCAGGCTGGCGGTCTGGAAGTGAACCCGCTGCGACAGGCCGAGCTGCGCCACCAGGCCGGCTCCGCCGGGGCCGTGCGTTCCCAGCGAATGGGATTCGTCGACCACCAGCACGCTGCCGGTGCGCTCGGCCACTTCGACGAAATCGGTCAGCGGGCACAAGCTGCCGTTGGTGCTGTACACCGAGTCCACCACGATGACGCCGGGCCCTTCCTTGCGGATCTGCCGTTCMGCGTGCTCGGCATCGTTGTGCATGAAGGGCACGGCACGCGCGCGCGCCGCGTGGGCGCCTTCCCACAAGGACATATKGGCCAGCATGTCGAGGTAGACGGGCGTGCGCTCGTTGGCGATGCTTTGCAGCAGGCCCACATTGGCGGCCCAGCCGGACTGGCAGAGGATACTGGCCTCGGCACCGGAGAATGCCGCCAGCTTGCGCTCCAGGCGGCTGGTCGGATTGTCGCCGTACTGGAAGACCGCGGACATCAGCAGCTCGCTTTCCGGCCCGCGCATCGCGGTAACCTGGGCCATGACCAGTTCCTGCTCGCCAAGCAGGCTGAGATAGTCGTTGCTGGAAAAGTGCACCGCGTCGGGACCGGGCTGCCTGCCGTGCAACAGATGGCTGCCGCCCCAGCGTTTCTGTACCCGCTCCACTTCGTGCCCCGCGACGCGCGAGGTGATGAAGTCCGGCCATGCCGCGGCAGGCGCCGCAGGCGAGGTTGCGGCTTGACCCGCGTTGCGATCMAGTTCCAGGCAGTTCGTATCCGTTTTGATCATTACATTCCCCAAGGAAGCACTCCGACGAAAAAACCGGCCGCAAAACGGCCGGCGAGAGTCGTTGCAACGCAGGCGCGCTGTCCGTACCCATTGTTCGCAATGTTGGTCTGGAGTGAATCAGGGTGCCTGTGGCAAATTGCGTGTTGCGCCGACAAGGCTATTCTGCCGTGTGGCGGGKAATTCGCCTGTCCGCTTGCGGTCAGTTGTGACGGGATAAGCGCAAAAAGTGTTTGAGACGCCACAAAAACAACGCCGCGCGTGACGGCCGGGGCCGTGCCGCAGGACCCGGCTGACTCGCAGCGGACATCGCGGGCCACAGCAGGTCTCGTCCCGCATGTGCGCGGGAACGTCGTTGCGGCGCAGCGCTGTAGGCGTGCGCCGACAACGTTTCCGGGGGGCGCCCTACAGCCGCCGTCGCGCGGTGTCCTTTATCTTGAAKGGGTGCTGGGCAAGGGGCATCGCCGCCCCGCAGCCGAGCCAGCGTTATCCACAGGTAGCCGTATGACGTCCCCGCGGCGTCATGCTTCTGTCGAACACGAATCCCTCCGAGGAGCTKACATGGCTGAAAAGAACATTTCCGTACTCAACGACCTGATCGAGGTGTCGCGCGATGGCGAGCAAGGGTTCCGCAAGGCAGCGGAAGACGCGCAGAACCCCGAACTGAAGTCGCTGTTCTCCGGGCGCGCGAGCGAGATCGCCGGCGCGGTGGCCGAACTGCAGGCCCAGGTGGCGGCACTGGGCGGCAAGCCCGAGGATCACGGCAGCGTGGCGGGCGCGCTGCATCGCGGCTGGGTCAGCCTGCGCACGGCCGTAGCGGACCGCAGCGACCTCGCCATCCTCGAGGAAACCGAGAAGGGCGAAGATGTGGCCAAGAAGAAATACGCGGATGCGCTGCAGGAAAGCGAACTGGGCTTCGATATCCGTGCGCTGGTGGAGCGCCAGTATCAGGGCGTGCTGCGCAACCACGACCTGATCCGCGACCTGCGCAACCGCTATCGCGCGGCCTGAAGCACGGGCTTCCCGCAGGCCGGCGCGAAGCCGGAACCTGCGGGCCTGGACCTTTGCGCCGAACCCTCGGGCTGACCGTGGCCACGCCTGCTTACCTTCGTGCCGACGCCGGGGATCGGGAGACCGGCTTGCGCGATGGTGCCGCATCATGAAGCCGCCTCTTGTTGTCATCGACAGCGAATCCCCGGGCGAAGCCCCGGATCCCGTAGCCGCGCCGCAGGACATGGGCACATACTTCGATGCGCTCTATGCCAGCAGCGACGATCCCTRGTCTTACCRCACGAGCTGGTACGAGGCGCGCAAGCGTGGCCTGATGCTGGCCATGCTGGACCGGAAGCGCTACCGCTGCGCCTTCGAGCCCGGTTGCGGCAATGGCGAACTGTGCGCGGCGCTGGCGCGCCGCTGCGACAGCCTGCTGGCGGCCGACATGCATCCGCGCGCCGTGGAGGCCGCGCGCCAGCGACTAGCCGGCATTCCCAATGTGCGCGTGATGCAGCTCACCGTGCCCGAGGCGTGGCCGCGCGCCAGCTTCGAGCTGATCGTGATCAGCGAGCTGGCTTACTACCTGCCGGAAGATCAGGTAGCCAAGCTGGGCCGGCGTGTACGGCGCTCGCTGGTACACGGCGGCCTGCTGCTGGCGTGTCACTGGCGTCATCCCTTCGCCGGGCGCCGGGTGCCGCCCGAGCGTGCCCATGCGCTGCTGGAGAAACACACGGGCCTGCCCTGCATTGCCACCCATGCGGAGGCGGATTTCCTCATGCAAGCCTGGTTGCGCGGCAGCGGCTCGGTGGCCTCGCGGGAGGGCATCGCATGATCKGCATGATCGTCCGCTTGTACTGTGGTACGGCGGTACGGCGCATCGAGGCCGCAGTGGCCGCAGTGGCGTGGCCGTGGAGGCCGCGGGGCGCCGCGATTGGCATCTCGCTGCAAAGCCTTCTAAGATCAAGGCTCATCTCCCTTGCCCAGGATCAGGCCATGACCAAGCCCGTCTCGCCGAAACAGCCGGCGCCACCCAAGCCCGCCAAGCAGGCGCCTGTGCCTGGCAAGGGCACCCCGGAGCCAGGCGCGGACCATCAGGAAGATGAACTGGACGAAGCCCTGCGCKAGACCTTCCCGGCCAGCGACCCGATTTCCGTCGACACCGCGCACGGCAAGTAGAAGCGGGGGCCGTGCCCGGCCCCCTCAGGCCAGCGTGCGCAGCTGGCCGATGACCTTCATCAGTTGCCCGTGGGCAACGATCACGCCGGATTCGTCCTGCAGGGCCTGCTGGTAGCGGTCGCKAAAGACGGGCTCGCCTTGCGCGCCAAACAGTTTTTCGGTGGCGGCGGCCACGGCGCGGCAGGTTTCGTCGTGATGCTCGGGCGCATCCAGTTCCTCGTCGATCTCGATGATCAGGCGCGAGAGCGGATCGAGCCAGCGAAAATACGTCTCCTCGGTCACAACCTGCACGAACAGGCCGGCAGGGATCGGGCCGTGCAGGCGCTCGTACTCCACGCGGCCCAGCGCAATCACCTCCTTGTGCACCTTGAGCAGSGCGGCGCGCAATGCGCGTAGCCCGCTGCKGCGGTCTTCCTGCTTGGCGAGGAATTGTTCGTTCGGCATATCCCTTCTCCGTTGCTAGCGGCCGTGCGGCCCGCATGCCAGTATAGGCAGGGCTGCCTGCCCGGCGGGAGGGGCATGAAGAGAGCGAGGCAGTCCCGACACAGTGATGCAGCCGAGGCATCCAGCACGGCGCGCACTGTGGTAGGACCTGGCGCCCGCGGGCCGGCGGTCAGCGCCGTGCGGCCTTGCGCAGCGCCTTGTTCGCATACATCGCTGTGTCGGCCTCGCCCAGCAGCGCGGCGATGCCGTTGTGCCGGCCCGCATCGAAGACGATGGAGCCCACGCTGAACTCGATGTCATAGCCGCGCGCGGCCTGCAGGTTCTGCGCGGCCACGCCCGCCCGCAGCCGGCTCAGCGTGGCCTCGCAGGCGGCCGCGTCGGTGCTGGTCAGCAGCGCCACGAATTCGTCGCCGCCCAGGCGGCCGATCACGTCGGAGTCGCGCAGGCAATGGCGCAGTTCGGCGGCGAAAGCATTGAGCGCGCGGTCGCCCTCGGCATGGCCGAAGCGGTCGTTGATGGCCTTGAAGCCGTCCATGTCGAAGAACAGCAGCGTGGCGGGCTTTTCCAGGCGCGTGCAGACGTTGAGCGCGTGCTGGGCCAGCGCGGAGAAGCCGCGGCGGTTGGACAGCAGCGTGAGTTCGTCCATGGTGGCGAGCTGCAKGGCGGCGAGTTCCTGCTCGGCCATGCGCGCCAGGTMGCGCAGCAGGGCGCKGTCATCTTCGCCAAACTCGCGCGGCTGCACGTCGATCAGGCACAAGGTGCCCAGCTTGCTGCCGTTGGCCACCGCCAGCGGGCAGCCGGCATAGAAGCGGATGATATCGGCCTGGCAGCCGCAGATTGTAATCAATCACCGCCTTCAAATGGACATCCGGCACCGCACGCGCGGGCTGCTCAGCAGCGCAGCCGCGCCATCTGGTCACGCAGGTAGCGGTTGCGCGCCCGATAGTTCTCCACCTCGGGCAGCCGTGCACGCTGGCGCGCGGCGTAGTCGGATTCCAGCTGGCGCATCTGGCTGGCCAGCATATAGCACTGGTTGATCTCGGAGCGTGCCAGGTCGTTCTGCTCGCGTACCAGGCGCGCCTGGTACTCGCGCTCCTCGGCCTCGCGCTTGCGCAGGAACTGTTGGTTGGCCGCGTCCGTCTCCGGCTCGGGACTGATGCGCGACAGGTTGCCGCCCAGCGCGGCGGCCCGCCAGCCCGGCGGGCAGGCCGTATCCGAATAGAGCGTCTTGTCGCCGTTGACGCATTTGCCGGCATGTGCGAGCCCGGTGCAAACGCCCAGGACAAGCAGAATGAGCCAGTGCCGCATGCAGATCTCCTGTGGATGGCGCCCGGGCGGGCACTGTCGGTGGGTCGGGTGGCCAAGGCATCGGCGCTGCGCCGGATTCACCCGCGTGTGGCCAAGTCGGCATTCTTGTGCGGCCGGCGCGGCTTGTCCAGTCCCGAGGTGACCGGGCAGGCGCACCGCGCCGTGGAGGCCCTAAGCCTCGCCGTCCCCGACGTTGCCGATCAGGTCCGCTGCCGCCGAGCGCCGCGCATCCGCCGCGCGGAAGTAGCGCACCAGCGTKGCGACGCTGGTATGGCCCGTCATGGCCATGGTTTCCGCCAGCGGCACCTGGCGCGCCGCCGCCTCGGTCACGAAGCCCGAGCGCAGCGAGTGCGCCGAAAAATCTCCCTCCACTCCTGCCTGCTCGCAGCGCTGCTTGACGATCTTGCGCACGGCGGCCGCGGACAGCCCTTCGCCCACATGCCCGCCGCGGCGCACGCGCCGGAAGATCGCGCCTTCGCTCAGCGCGGCCGCATGCAGCCACGCTTCGAGCGCGGCGCCGGCCGCGCCGATCACCGGCTTGGCGTTATCCGGCAGGTCGGCCCCGGACTGGTTGGTCTTCGACCACCCCAGTTCATAGACGAATTCGCCCGGCGCCAGCCGTGTGAGGTTGGCCAGGGTGGCCCCGGCCACTTCCGAACGCCGCCGGCCACCGCTGGACCAGGCGAACAGCAGCAGCGCGCGATCGCGCAGGCCGATCAGCGAGTCGTCACAGGTTGCCAGCAGGCGGGCCAGCGGCTCGCGCGTCAGTGCCGCCTTGCGTGCCGGGCGCTCGCCGCGCCTGGCATAGGCGCGCCGCGTGCGCGACAGCAGCTCGCGCACGGCCGGATCCGCGCAGGGGTTGGCGGCACCCTCCAGATGGTGCGCCTTGGCGATCACCGCCAGCCGGTGCGTCAAGGTGGCCAGCGCGGGTGGCCCGGTGCGGGCCTTGAGCCCGCGCGCGACCAGTGCGGCATCGATGGCCGCCGGCAGTTCACTCACGGGACCTTGCGGCGTACTGCGCGTGGCGTGGTCTACCAGGAACTGGATGACGACCGCCGGCTGCAAGGGAAGAGCGATCGGCTGACCGTAGCGCAGGGCGAACCAGCCCGCCCAGTACCGTAGGGCGGAACGATAGCTGGCCACCGTGTTGACGGATTCGCCTTCCCGGTACAGCGCTTCTGCGGCCTGGCGGCCGGGCGGATCGAGTTCTGACGGGCGGAGCGGCGCGGGGAAATCGGCATGGGCAGGGCTGAAAGAAGGGTCGACGCGGCCCCGCCMACCGTCGGGCAGGTTTTCAGGGGCGATATCTGGCGGGTTTTCAGGGGTTCCGCCAAGGCGAGGCGGCGTTTCTCGATGTATCATAATAAATATGATGTCTGCTGTATTAAATTATACATGAAGACAAGATAAGGCGCGATAACTATTCCTTATCGAGCCTTATTTGATGTGTGTTGCCAAAGCCGTTAATCCGATTGCCCGAACCATGCAAAACGCCKATTTCCCCGCTTCCTCCCGTTCCCGGGCCATTACCCGCKAAGACGTCTGGCAGGCCGCCGATGCCTTGCTACTGGCGGGGCAGCGCCCGACCATCGAACGCATCCGGCTGCATCTGGGCCGCGGTTCGCCCAATACGGTCAGCCCGCACCTGGATGCGTGGTTCGCGGGACTCGGCGCACGGCTGCAGGACCCGCAGGCATTCGCGGCGCCGGCCAGCCTGCCGGACCCGGTGAACCAGGCCGCGCGCTATCTGTGGGAAGCGGCGCAGGCCGAAGCGCGGGCCGCCGCCGCCGCCGGCTTCGCGGAACGCGAAGCCGCGCTGCGGGCCGCACAGGAAGCGTTGGGGGAGAAACAGGAGGAATTGGCGCAGGAACGCGCGGTGCTCGAAGCCCGGCTCGACGCCGCGGACAGCGCGCTCGCCGAACTGGCCCGCGCCMGCGACGAAGCCACTGAGCGGGCGGCACGCGCCGAAGCGCAACTAGTGGCGCAGCAAGCGGACAACGACACGCTGCGCGGCCGCCTGCTGCAAGCCCAGCAGCAGAAAGACGCCTTGCTGGCCGAAGCMGCCGGCCAGCGCGCCGCCTGGGACAAGGAGCGCGAGACCATGGCCGAACGCKCCAGCGCCAACGAGCGCCGCATGGCGCTGGAACTGGACGCTGCGCGCGTGGCGCTCAAGGAAGKGCAGCGGCAGCAGGAGAACGAGCGCCGCGCGGCGCAGCAGAAACTGGCCGAAGCGGCGGAAGCAGCCGCGCGTCAGGCCGGGGAGGCTACGCGGCTGGGCAATGCGATGGCAGTGCTGGAGGAGCGCCTGCGGCAGCAGGAGGGGATGCTGGCCGAATACCGGCAGCGGCTGGAAAGTCGCGCCGCAGGGGAGACGGAGACGTTGCGGTCGGCGCGGCCCGGGCCGGCGAGAGGCCGTCAGTTGCGGGCGGCGAGGCCGCCGCGGTTCAAGGTCTGACAATCGGACACCTACCGTACCCCGGCAAGCAAACGAAGGCAAAGCACGATGGCTCAATGCCAAGCGGAGCCATTCGGTCGGCAGTGCTCGCCGCAGCGTCACTAGCTCTGTAGCCTCACCTGTAGAACGTCGTTGCAACACTTAGCTCTTGTGGATTAAGGAGTCTGCTCAGATCTTGTTCGATGYGTACCTTCGATTGGATGTGATTGGCTGCGCCGTCTGGTCGGGGACTACGGGCAGCATTTTGACGTGGCCGATGCGTTCCGCCAGCCCGGTGTAGCACTGCGAAGCCGATCTGATCTCGTGACGTCGCCCCACTTGCACGACGAGGTCGAGTGTCGCGGCTGTCCGCTAACGTGCGGCAGTCGGACGGGCCATCTGCAAACAGATCCCAATCCCGGTCAACGCGTCGCCAGGGCATTGGCTCCAACCGCCACTCCTGTGGGTGATGTTTGCAGACGTCAAGTTCGCCATCAGCAGGCGCTCATCCATATCCACAGAAACATAGCGCTCATCATATTTTGCCTGATCGAGGCCGTGTCATCTAGTAATCGGTGAAATATCGCTACCAATGTTAGGAAATTTCCGCTTGAGTAGCCACGTACGTGCCTCTACGGTTGATATTTAAGTACATCCCGTTTTGAAAATGCACGTCGACAATTATTAAGTTTTTATCTCCATATTAAAAATAAATATACAAAAAGCAGTAGAAAAATTACGGGTTGAGAAATTCGTAATTCAAAAAACCAGATCGATGGGTKGGTTAAAAATATTGTAACGCCAGAATTTACGGAATTAAATTTGCTGGAATGATGGGGCTTTATGGCGATTTAATTAATAACTTAATCGGAGGTAAGGATGATAAATAAGTGGCGCATTCTTGAAAAAAAAGAGTTGGTTAGAGATCAGTGGTTGCATCTATCGCAACATCGATGTCAGCGTCATGATGGATCGATAATTGACCCGTACTATGTAATAAGTGGCGCAGACTGGGTAAATATTATGCCACTCACAAAGAAAGGGCGAGTATTGCTCATTCGTGAATATCGACACGGGTATGGGGATGTCTTGATCGGACTTCCAGGTGGACTAATTGACAAGGGCGAAACCCCGGATGCCGCGGCAGTCCGGGAGTTACGAGAGGAGACTGGCCTCTTTCCCTTGGCGCCACCACTTTCAACMGGAAAAATGATCGTTAATCCGTCCACTCACACTAATGTKGGATATAGCTTCGTTGCAATTGTCGATGACGCCATGGCAACATCCGCCTCAATTTTTGAGCCGGACATAGAACTGTTTGAAATGGACCTTATTKATTTATTCCGAGCGGTATTGGACGGGTCTTTGATGTTGTCCGGTTACGATGTAGCCTCGATTCTGAGGGGCATTTTTTTTGTTCAAAAAAATGAAGAATCAAATGTGTATTTTTCAGGTATATCAATGGGTAATGCACTAAATATTTTTTAATTTAAATATTCTTAATTTTTTGCGCACGAACTTCTGGAGGGGAAGAGATTGAGGGTGCGCTCCGAGCGCCTCGCCACCATTCACGAAGCCTTCCTGAAAATCGCCTGTTGTATCATTTGTTGGCGTCACCTCAGGAAGTCATTTTGTTAGGCCTTCTTATCGCAAGCGCCAAAAACGATCGATAAATCGGGTCTCCCTTTCCGATTTTCGCTAGGCGATGAGTTTGTGGCCGACAGCAGTCGTGGTTTGGTTTCTGTCGGATCCTGTCATGGAAACAGTTTCCGTGGTGTCGTCGCGCCTGTCATTGTGACGCCGACCTCTCTTTGCGCAACAAGTGCTTCTGAATCTTGCCGCTMGTCGTCTTGGGCAGCGCCTCCACCAGGTAGTAGCGGCGCGGACGCTTGTAGGCGGCCAGGCGGTCGCCGTGCACCAGGAAGTCGTCAAGCACGCCGGCGCTGAGTTCGGCGCCCGGCTTGGCCACCACGTGGGCCGTGACAATGTGGCCCCAGGTCTCGTCGGGCTCGCCGATCACGGCGACTTCCAGCACGGCGGGGTGCTCGATCAGCGCATCCTCGACTTCGCGCGGATACACGTTCTCGGCGCCCGAGTTGATCATGTAGTCGATCCGGTCGCGCACCCACAGGTAGCCGTCTTCGTCCAGGCTGCCCAGGTMGCCGGTGTGGTACCAGCCGTGGGCGAGGGCGCGCGCGTTGGCGTCGGGGCGGTTCAGGTAGCCGGCCATCATGCAGGGGCCKCGCACCAGGATCTCGCCGACTTCGCCGGGTGCGCACGGCTGGGACGGATCGGTGGGCGCGCCGTCGTCGCGCAGGGCCGCCACCACCAGGTCGTGGTTGAGCGACGGCAGGCCGGCCGAGCCGGCGTGGCTGAGCTGTTCATGCGGGTAGAGCACCGACATGCACGGCCCCATCTCGGTGGTGCCGTAGACCTGCACCAGCCCGGCGCCCACAGTGCGGTCCCATTCGCGGATCAGGTGGGGCGCCATCGATGCGCCGCCGTACTCGACCAGCCGCAGCGAGGACACATCGCGGGTGCCGATGTCGGGGTGGTGCAGCATCATGGTGATCATGGTCGGCGCGGCGAAGAAGTGCGTGACCTTTTCCCGCTCCACCAGCTCCCACGCTTCGCCGGCGTCGAAGCGCCGCAGCAGCACCTGCGTGGCGCCCAGGTGCAGGCGCGGCAGGAAGCTGGTGTGCAGCTCGGCCGTGTGGTTGAGCGGCGCGACCGACAAGCCTACGTCCTCGCGTGAGAGCGTCATCACCTGGTGCATCATCGCGTTGTGCGCCAGCTTGCTGCGGTGGGTGTGCAGCACGCCCTTGGGGCGGCCCGTGGTGCCGCTGGTGTACATCAGGATGCAGGGATCGTTCTCGTCCACCGCGATGCCCGGCGCATGGGCCGGCTGCGCGGCGGCCAGCGAGTCCAGCCGGTGCGTGGCKAAGGCCGGCGCGGCATCGGGGTCCGCATAGATCCAGTGCGCGGTGCCCGGCGTCAGTTCGGCCGCCTTCTGCGCCACGGCCGCGCCTTCGGCCTCGAACAGCAGGGCACGCGCCTTGCCATCTTCCAGGATGAAGGCCAGTTCCTGCGCCGCCAGCCGGTAGTTGACGGGATTGAAGATCGCGCCCACCCGGGCCGCCGCCAGCATGGTGAAGACGAAGGCCGGCGTGTTGTAGAGGAAGGCCGCCACCACGTCGCCGTGGCCGATGCCGATGGACAGCAGCGCGTGGGCGTGGCGGTTGACCTCGGCGTCCAGTTCCGCATAGGTCCAGGCGCGGCGGCTGTCGCCCGTGCCGGCGATCAGCGCGGTCTTGCGCGGCAGGTAGCGCGCGGGCCAGGAAAGGGTGTCGCCCAGCGTAAGGACGTGACTCAAGGCAATGCTCCGACGGCGAAGATGGGAGAGGCCGCGGCGGCTCGGCGCCGGCCGGCGAAAACCTTCGAATATAAGTGCGGGGCTGTATTTTGGGAAATAATGAATTAGCTTGTGCATATATGCGGCGGGCGGGGTAAAGCGCCACCGCCGCCGCGACCACTTAGCGCAAGACTGCCGGCGCGCCGGGGGCACAGAATCGAAGCGATTGCCGCCTCCGCGCAGCCTGCGCAGCCCACACGCGACCGACCCCAACCAGACCAGACCTGCCCATGAAAGACACCTGCGAGGACCTGCTCKCCGAATACCGCGAGCTGCATGCCCTGGCCGCCACCCTGACCCCGGCGCAGTGGCGCCAGCCCGGCGCCTTCTACGGCTGGAGCGCCTGGGACGAGATCGCCCACCTGTGCTATTTCGACCAGACCGCGCTGCAGTCCGCCACCGACCCAGCAGCCTTCCTGCGCGGCGCCGAAGTGCTCAATGCCCTGATGGCCGCCGGTGGCCATATCAGCGCGGTGGCGCGCGAGCAGTACGGTCACCTGGACGGCCCGGCGCTGCTGGCGTATTGGCAACCGGTCTACGAACAGCTGGTCGGCACGCTGGCCGCCCTCGACCCCAAGGCGCGCCTGCCCTGGTACGGCCCGCCGATGAGCGCGCGCAGCTTCGCCACGGCGCGGCTGATGGAAACCTGGGCCCACGGACAGGATGTGTGGGATACCGTGGGCCGCATACGCCAGCCCAGCGGGCGGTTGCGCCATATCRCGCATATYGGCGCCACCACCTACGGCTGGACCTTCGTCAACCGTGGCGAGCCGGTGCCGGGGCCGGCGCCTTACGTCGCGCTGACCTCGCCGGACGGCGCCACCTGGACCTGGAACGAGCCGCAGCCGGACAACTTCGTGCGCGGCAGCGCCGAGGATTTCTGCCTGCTGGTCACGCAGCGGCGCCACCTGGACGACACCACGCTGGCCTACAGCCCCGGCCCGGCGCAGATGTGGCTGGCCCAGGCCCAGTGCTTCGCCGGCCCGCCGGCCAACGGCCCGGCCGCCGGCACGCGCGTGGTGCGCGCGGCGCAGGCCGGGTGAACGG